>DATHNH010000125.1:0-6727 GCA_035486255.1 Solirubrobacteraceae bacterium
TGCGACATCTACCGGCCCGCCGCGGTCGACCAGCTCGTGAAGGTGGGAGCACAAGCAGGCGCGGCCGTGTATTACCGAGACCCCACCCACCCCGAGCGCGATCCGGTCGAGATTGCCGCGTGGGCGCTCGAGCGTGCGCGCGAAGAGGGCAAGGACGTACTGATCGTCGACACGAGCGGGCGTCTGCATGTCGACGAGGCCTTGATGACCGAGCTCGTGAAGATTCGCGATGTCGTGAGGCCGCACAACGTGCTCTTGGTCGTCGACGCGATGACAGGCCAGGACGCGGTCAACGTCGCCGAGCAGTTCGCCGCGGCGGTGCAGTTCGACGGTGTCGTGATGAGCAAGCTCGACGGCGACGCGCGCGGCGGTGCGGCATTGTCGGTAAAGGCGGTTACAGGTAAGCCGATCATGTTTGCCTCGACAGGCGAGAAGCTCGACCAGTTCGAGCGCTTCCATCCCGACCGCATGGCCCAGCGCATCCTGGGCATGGGCGACGTGATGAGCTTGATAGAGACGGCCGAGCGCCAGTTCGACGAGAGCCAGGCGGCGGATCTCGAGCGCAAGCTGCGGCGCAACGAGTTCGGCCTCGACGACTTCCTCGATCAGCTGAAGACAATCCGTCGCATGGGCCCGCTCACCAACCTGCTCGGCATGATCCCGGGCTTCGCGGGGGCGCAGCTCAAAGGCTTGAAGGTCGACGAGCGCGAGCTCGATCGCATCCAGGCGATCATCCTTTCGATGACCGCCGAGGAGCGCAGCCGCCCCGAGCTGATCAAGGGCTCGCGCCGACTACGAATCGCGCGGGGCTCCGGCACAAATGTGCAGCAGGTCAACCAGCTCGTCAAGCAGTTCGGCCAGATGCGCAAGATGATGCGCCAAGTAGGTCGTGGCAAGATGCCGGATGTGGGGGCGCTGATGCGTCAAGCGCGCTGACGGGCGATCATCCGATCGAAAAGATCGAGGGACTGGCTCGTCCGGCTGGCGGTTGCGCCACCCGTATCGAATATCGAGGGGCTCGGCTCGTCGGGCCGGCGTTCGACTGCGTCACCCTCTAAGCTCATAGGCTGGATTCGTAAGCACTCAGAGAGGAAACCGTGTCGGTAAGGCTTAGGCTCACGCGTGTGGGCGCAAGGAAGAACCCCGTGTGGCGCGTCGTCGTCGCCGATCAGCGCTCCCCGCGCGACGGGCGCGTGATCGAGACGATCGGCCACTACAACGCCCAGACGGACCCTTCGACGATCGTGATCGACGAGGAGCGCGCCAGGAGCTGGCTCGCCCGCGGCGCGCAACCGTCGAACACGGTTGCAAAGCTGCTGCGCATCCAAGGCATCAGCTAGCAGCTCCATGGCCAACGGGTGATCAGATGTCCTCCGAGGTCATGAGAGAGCTGTTGGAGTACTTGGCTCAAGGCTTGGTGGACCGTCCCGAAGAGGTATCGGTGGAGCAGTTCGAGGAGGATGACGGCACGGTCGTGCTCGAGCTGTGCGTTGCGGACGAGGACTATGGCAAGGTGATCGGTCGCGGTGGGCGCACGGCTCACGCGCTGAGGACCGTCGTCAAGGCCGCCGCGGTGAACGACAAGCGCCGCGTGCTCGTCGACATCGTAGATTGAAGGCGACGCGGTGACCGCCGGCGCGGGTGAGCCCACGGCGAGCAAAGGCGTATCGCAGGCAGTCCCGGCCGGCCGCGTGGGTCGTGCCCACGGTTTGGATGGAAGCTTCTACGTGACCGGTGCGCGGCCTCGACTGCTTGTCGTCGGCAGCCCGGTCATGGTCGATGGTCATACGGCGACCATCGTGCGACGGGCGGGGACAGACGAGCATCCGATCGTGCGTCTGGAGGAGACAGAAGATCGTCGCGCGGCCGAGGCGCTGCGAGGGCTCGAGTTGACAGTCGAGCTCGCCGCGGCTCCGTCGCTCGAGGAGGGAGAGTGGTGGGCGCAGGAGCTGGAAGGCTGTGAGGTGGTGGATGGCGAGCGGCACATAGGCACGGTCATCGGGCTGGTGGAGCTGCCTTCGTGCGAGGCCTTGGAAGTGCGAATCGGTGCCCCCGATGGCGACGCGGGCAGAGTGGCCGGCTCCTCGGCGGACGAGCTGCTCGTGCCGATGGTGCGCGACGCCATCCGTCATGTCGATCCTGCGGGGAGACGCATCGACGTCGATATGGATTTTCTCGGAGACGTCTGATGGAGATCGACATCTTCACCCTCTTCCCGGAGTGGTTCGAATGGTTTCAGGCGCAACGCCACGTGCGCAACGCGCTCGAGCGCGGGTCGAGCTTGCGTTACGTGAACTTCCGCGAGCACACCCCTTTGAGTGGCGGGCAGGTGGATGACACCCCCTTTGGAGGTGGCGCGGGGATGGTGTTGCGCGTGGACGTGATGGACGCGGCCATGCACGCGCACTACGGTGTGGATGCGACTCGGGTGCGAGACAGTCGACGGGTGATCGCGCTCGCCCCCGGAGGACGACTGCTCGACGAGAGTCACGTGCTGGAGTTGGCCGCAGAGCCCGCCCTGACCCTGCTGTGCGGGCGCTACGAGGGCTTCGACGAGCGGATCGTCGAGCATCTCGCGAGCGAGACGCTGTCGATCGGTCGCTACGTTCTCTCCGGCGGCGAGCCTGCGGCGATGGTCCTTTGCGACGCGGTCCTGCGCAAGTTGCCCGGGGCACTCGGGCACTCGGAGTCGGCTGTCGAGGAGTCCTTCAGCGAAGCGCTGGATGGAGACCCCGAGTATCCGCACTACACGCGCCCTGCCGACTATCGCGGCTGGCAGGTGCCCGAGATCCTGCTCTCGGGTCATCACGAGCGGATACGTAAGTGGCGCGTGAAGCAGAGCAAGCTCCGCGGGGAGAGGCACAGCGCGGACACGATGCGAGCCCAGGAGTAAGCTCGGCGCGCTGCCTGGATGCAGATGCCTGGGCCCATAATGCCTGGTGGGGGCGCCTGGACGCAGGCGCCTGCGCGCAGGGACCTGCGCTCCGGTGGGCGGCGTTCGCTACCATTCGCGAGCGCGTCGGGCAGTGCAGCGACTTCCGCTCACTCGACGCCTTCTTTTTGCCATGAGCACAGTCATCGAAAGCATCGAGCGCAAGCAGTTGCGCCGCGTCCCCGACTTCGGTCCGGGCGATCGCGTGAAGGTTCACTTCCAGGTGATCGAGGGGACACGTCGTCGTATCCAGGTCTTCGAGGGTGTCGTCATCAAGCGTCAAGGACACGGAGCTCGCGAGACCTTCACGGTGCGCAAGCAGTCATTCGGCGTGGGAGTAGAGCGTATGTTCCCTGTGCACTCGCCGAAGATCGAGCGCATCGAGGTGGCTGCCAGGGGCGATGTGCGACGGGCCAAGCTCTACTACCTGCGCGACCGGATCGGCAAGCGTGCTCGCGTGCGCGAGCGTCGCTACACAGGTCCCGAGGAAACCGTCCAGCCAGGCTTGCTGCACGAACCCAGTGAGGCTACCGACGCCGAGGGGGCGACCGCGGCGGAGACGGCTTCCGAGAGTCAGGCAAATGACAGCTTGGCCGGCGAGGCACAGGCCGTAGGCGCCGAGGCGCAGGGCGCCGAGGCCTCCGGTGGAATCGCGGTGGCCGAGCAGGCAAACGCCGCGGCAGATGGCAATGACGATCCGTCTGCTTCCGCCGCGCAGGTGTCCGAGTCGGATGAGGGGGCTGCCAAGACGGACACAGCCGCAGCGGACGACGCGGATGCGTCGGCGGCGGCCGAGAGCGAGGCCGATACCCCCTCCGACGCCGGCGACGCTGGAGTCGGCGGCCCGTCGGCGTGACGGAGGGACCCACCTCGGTGAAGCGGGCTGAGGACAGGGACGAAGCGAAGTCGAAGACGAACTCGATCGTCGAGCTGATCGTGATCGTGCTGGTGGCGGTCGGGTTGGCGCTCGCGATACAGGCGTTTGTCGTCAAGCCTTATCGCATTCCGAGCGGCTCGATGGAACCGACTCTGAAAGTGGGTCAGCGAGTGCTCGTCAACCGGCTCGACATGCACTTCAAAGAACCGCATGTGGGCGAGATCATGGTCTTTCATCCGCCCAAGGATGCCGAACAGCAAGTGTGTGGGCCGGCGCCTCACATGGTCACCCCCGGCGGCGCCGCCTGCTCGACGCCCGAGCCGCAGGAGGCCAGCGTCAACTTCATCAAGCGGGTCGTGGCTGGACCGGGCGACACGATTTACATCAAGGAAGGCCACGTCTTCCGCAAGGCGGCCGGCACGAGCGCATTCGTAGCGGAGCAAGACTCCTACATCAATCCGTGCGATGGCGCTTCCGAGTGCAATTTCCCGAAGCCGATCACGATTCCCGCCGGTCACTGGTTCATGATGGGGGACAATCGTGGCGAGTCTGACGACAGCAGGTTCTGGGGACCGGTCCCCACCAGTTGGATCATCGGAGGGGCTTTCGCCACCTACTGGCCTCCCGACCGCATCGGCGTCCTCTAAGAACCTGGTTCAAAAAGATCGGCACGTCGTGGTCGTCCCTGGACACGGCGCTGGATCGCCACGTGACCTCTTGCGTGTGCAACCAGCATGCGCTGCGACGCCCCGCGACACCCAGCTTGGTCCATGAACACCCACGACCCACTGCCTATTTTGAAAACAGGCTCTAAGGGCTCGGGCTCCTCCAGGGCTCCCTATTCCAAGCGCGCCGCTCGTCGTCGCGCGCGTGGCAAGAGCGGGCAGCGTCTGTTCGCGTTCGATCGCGCGCTTGGGGTCCGGATGGTCGCGGGCGCGGACGAGGCGGGACGCGGGTGTCTGGCCGGGCCTCTCGTGGCGGCCGCGGTGCTGTTCGACTATGAGCGGCTCACAACCCGCGAGCTGCGTGCGCTTGCGACGCTGAACGACTCCAAGCAGCACAAAGCAGAGGCGCGTGAGGAGCTATATCCGCTCGTGCTCAGCACCGCCTCGCGTGTCACTGTCGTCTCGCGCTGTGTGCGGGGGATCGACTCGCGAGGTCTGCACAAGACGAATCTGGCGGCCCTACGCGACGCCATCAGGGGCGTCTCGCAAGGAATCCAGGGGGAGGTGATGTGCTTGATCGACGGCTTCGCCGTCGCCGAGTTCGAGCGGCCGCAGCGGCCGATTGTCAACGGCGATGCGACGAGCGCGGCGATCGCGGCGGCGTCGATCGTGGCGAAGGTCACACGCGACCGCTACATGCACCGCGCGGACGAGCTGCACCCCGGTTGGAGCTTTGCCGAGCATGTCGGCTACTCCACACCCGTGCACCGTGAGGCGATCGGTCGACAGGGCGTATCGCCGCTGCACCGCATGTCCTTCCAATCGACGGCCTACGAGCAGTTGGCACTCTGAGCATCATCCGGCGCTTGCCGTCCATGCGAGTCCTTGTCCTGTACCGGCTTGCTCACTCGGAGGGCAGATAGCCTCACCAAGCCCCCTCGATGTGGTCGAGGCGCAGCAGTCGGTCGGAGCCGTCCACGATCACGCCCACTGCGTCGAAGCGGATTGTGTGTGCCTTGGGGCGCGCGGCGGTGTTCTGGTACAGCCACGCGCAGGCCAGTCGCTTCAGCCGCGAGCGCTGGCTGAACTTCAGCCATGCCAACGGTTGTTCCTCTGGGCAAAGTCCACGACGACGATTGTCGGCCCTCCTTGTCTTTATCTCGGCGAACACCAATGTTCTGCCGTCGAACGCGATCAAGTCGATCTCGCCGTGACGGGTTCGTACGTTGCGATCCACGATCACGAATCCCAATCGCCGAAAGTGACCGACGGCAAAGTCCTCGCCAAGCGCGCCCAGAACTGATCGCGGGTCGCGGGGAGCAGGTGCATTGGGCGGAGACGAGCTCGCAGGTGTCATTCCTCGACCATAAGACGAAAAATGTGATGAAAACAACACATTCGTGCCAATTCACGGTCAATTGGGTGTGGCGCCATCACACTCGGGTGTCCGGCGGGCGGATATCCTGGCGTGGCTCATCGAGCTCTGCTCCCCACGCGCGTCTCACGCACGACCCGTGAATCACACTCCCGACAGCCCCAGCGGCTCAGCCGTTACGCCCGAGGTCTCCGCGGAGAGCCGGAATCAGACTGGTCCGGCGATTGCCCCGGAGGATTCCGTGGAGGGACGGAATCTCGCCGCCGACGCGTCAGGGACCTCGCGCGAGCGCAGCGCCGATCGCTTCGGCATCGACGGCGTCAGCGGCTTCATGGGCATGCGCTGGGACAGTGCCGACACCGTACGCCTGGAGATTCGCCCAGAGCTGATCAACGCCGGTGGCTTGCTCTCGGGTGTGGTCACCTACGCACTCGTCGACTACTGCATGGGCTCCACGTTGTGGCCGCATACCACCGAGGATGAGCACATCGCAACGCTCAACATCTCGATCAACTACATCCAAACTGCCACCGAGGGCGAGATTGTCTGCACCACGGAGCTCGACCGCCGCAATCGCACGAATGCGGTGATGCGCAGCGAGGTGCGCCACCGGGACGGTCGGCTGCTCGTCAGCGCGATCGGTAGCTACGCGATCTTCCCCGCGCGCAAGCGTACGCGCGTGCCCTGACGCGGCACGAGGGCATGCCGAATCTCGCCCGCACTCCTCGCGCGCTGACGATCGCCGGGTCGGACTCGGGTGGCGGGGCCGGCATCCAGGCCGATCTCAAGGCCTTCGCGCGTTGCGGGGTCCACGGTATGAGCGCGATCACCGCGATCACCGCGCAGAACACACTCGGCGTCGATGCGGTGCACACCGT
>DATHNH010000126.1:0-10330 GCA_035486255.1 Solirubrobacteraceae bacterium
CGGTAGCTCTCAAAGAGCTCGTCCACGTGCTCGCTTAGTCCGACGTAGTAGCCGCGCTCGTCGCGGAACTCGAGCTGCTGATCGCCCTTGAAGGAGAGCCAGTTGTAGGAGGTCGCGATCGAAAAGCGCGAGTCGCATAGCAGGATCTTCGCGTGCGTATCACCGAGTCTGGTCATGTGGAAGAGGTCGGGGTAGTCCCCGCCGAGGCGCCGTAGCTTGCGCTCCGCCTCACGGTCGCCCTCGTCCTTGACCTTGCCTCGGCCGTGGCCGCCGTCCTTGTTGATGCCATAGGCGATCCACAACTGCACTCCTCGCTGCAGCAGCTTGCGGAAGCGCGTGATCAGCTCGTCGTCCACGACCTCGTAGCGGATCCAGGGGGAGACGATCAGGACACGCTTTTGAGCTTCGTTCAGCGCCCGGTCTAGGTACGTGCGGTGCTCGTAGACAGGCACCTGACGCACCGAGATGTTCTCCAGCGCACTCTCCAGCTCACGCTGGCGCGCCTGCGAGTCGGCGAGCTGGTGGCGCAGCGACGCAAGCTCTTCCCTGGTGGCGGTCTCGGCCGCCGAGCGCAATCGCTCGTCCTCTTGGCGCAGCTCGATGCGTTCCTCTTCCAGGCGCTCGCTCTCGCCGGCCTCGACGGCGCTGTCGAGCACCTCGGCGGGGATGGTGCTCTCGACGATCTCGCGTGCGCCGTGCCAGTGCTCGGGGGTGAGCTTGCGCGCCGAGCGCGCCGTAGCACGGGAGAAGGCTGCGTCGTGCTCCTCGCTGGGCTCGCCGTCGACCGCCAGCGTGATGAGTAGATCCTCCCCCGCCGCTTGGTAGGCGAGGGCGACGGCTTCCCGTGCGTAGCGGCGGGCCTTGCCGATGCCGGTTATGCCGATCACCTCGCGGCGGCCGCGGCGTCCTGCGGACTCGGTTCGGATGACCTCGTTGACTGACTCTAGGGGGATGTCCTCGAGGCTTGGGCGCTTGCGCGGTGACGCGGCGATCTCCACCAAGCCGCGCCCCGAGGCCTGACTCGCTGGAAACCAATGACGACCCCTCGCGGTTACGGAGAGGACTTTGCGCGTCAGGCCGTCGATCCAGACCGGAAGGTTCACCTCGACTGCCTGCACCTGCGCCGCCTCGGCCGCCGTATTGCGGCCTTTGGTCGTGAGAGTGAGACGGTGGGTGCGGTCCCCGTCGATGCCGCCAGCCAAGACTAGATTGTCGCTTGAGAGCAGCACGGCGGCGGCGGTGCGCACGATCGACTCCTCGATGCCGAGCAGACCTGCGATCTCGGCGGTCCGGTAAAGGCCTTCACCGACCGCCCGCAGGACGTACTCGTGGATCGGTGGCAGGTCCTTCTTCTCAAGGACTAGTAGCTCGAGATCGACCTTGAACAGCGGTAGTGCGACCTCGCGATAGGAGACGAGCTGATAGCCCGATCGGGCTCCTGCCAGGCGTCGTGCCGTGTCCTCGGCTGTCATTTGCGAGGTTCCTCGAGCTTGCACCCATCCGAGATCTCGATGTGGTGGAGCACCTTCGCGAATGGGTTCTCCCCTCCGCGCGCCTGGCGGCAGAAACGGTGGTCGCCGATGATGATGAGCGCGTCCTTTGCGCGACTCATAGCGACGTTGATGCGTCGCTCGCTGCGAAGGAATCCCAGTTCATTTTCGGCGTTTGAGCGTGTGATCGAGTAGATCACGACATCGCTCTCCTGGCCCTGGAAGGAGTCCACTGGATGCACGTCGATCGTGAGATGGGTCCACTGAGGATCGTGCGGCCGCAGGTCGCGTTGAACGCGCCGGGCCTGCTCGCCGTACCCGGAGATGACCGCGACATCAAGCTTCTCGTCGTTGGACGCGGCACGCTGCTGCAGCTCGTTGACCAGCTTGTGGATCACACGCAGCTCGGATTCGTTCCAGTAGGTTGTTCCGACTCGCTTCTCGCGGCGCCCCCGCAGGCGCGCAGTCGAGTACCAAGTCACAGGCGCTGGCAAGGCCTGCTTGAGCGATTTGGATTCCGACTGCGCCGCGCGAGAGCTGCGCAAGCCGCCTTCGTAGAAGCAGTCGCTGATGAGCTCTCCGATCGGCTGCAGCATGCGGTGCTGCTCTGAGAGCAAGAGGCGTCGGTCCTCTGGCAGCGTGGCACCGAGCTGGGCGAACAGCGTCTCCTCGAGGTCGGCGCGGATGAGGCCGTGACCCTCGAGCAACCCTTCGTCGATGAGCTCACCGTCAACGAAGGGCGGCAGCTGGCGCTCGTCGCCGACGAGCACCCAGCGTCGACTGCGCACCATTGGCACGAGCGCCTCGGTGGGTGTCGCCTTTGATGCCTCATCGACGATCGCCAGGTCGAACGGCTCCTGGTCGTCGAGTGATCCAGCCAGTCCAACGCAGGTGCCGGCCACGACTTGAGCGGAGGACAGCAGTGCCTCGGTGAACCCCTCGCCCTGTCCGAAGCGCACCAGCCACTCGTCCTGCAGCTTGACCAGGGCACGGTAGGCATCGAGATCTGCCGGCGCCACGGGGAAACGCTCGGCCAGAACCGACTCGAGCTCAACTGTGGAGGGGATCTGTGAGCGTCCGAGCTGCTCCAGCAATGCGCGTTGCTGGCGTTCGCGGTCCTCTTGCAGGGTGTTCAGCTCGCGGCGACGTGTCTCGGCCTCGTCCTGTACGGCGGCTAGCTCGTCCTCTGCGTCGGCCACCATCTCGCCGGTGGAGGTCGCCGACGGCTCGGCCTGGTGCGGCTCGGTCAAGAGGTCAAGGAGACGTTCCTCCTCTTTGTCGAGTTCGACGATGTGTGCCTGAAGGCGCGTGGCGCTTTGCTCGGTGACCGAGAGCTCGGCAGCGGTGGCGTAGGCCTGGAGCGCCTCGGGTCCGATGCCGCGTTGCTGGCCCCAGCTGTCAAGCCAGGACTTTGCGCGCTGCTGGGCATCGGCGTGCCAGCGCCGTAGCTGCGCCGGTACCGTCAGCGACTGTGCCTCCGCATCGACCTTCTCCACCGGGCCGACGCGAACCATCCGAAGATCACACAGACCGGCCAGCTTGACCGCGGCGTGATCGACCGCGACATGGGTCTGTGAGCTCAGCAGTACCCTGGCGTTCTCTTTGCCGGCGATCAGCTGGGCCACGAGCTCGGCAATGAATGTCGTCTTCCCGGTCCCGGGTGGACCCTGCACGAGTGTGAAGTCTGGTGAGGAGAGCGCGACCTCGACTGCTCTCTGCTTCGGTTCGTCGAGTTCCTGATGAGACCCCCCGACGGGCGTAAGCGCAAGAGGCGCGGCGCGCTCCGGGTGCACCAGTAGCTCACCGAGATCCTCGCGTGCGCCGATACCGTCTCGTACGTCGGCGAGCGCCTGCTTCTGTCGCTCGATCGCTCGCCGCGATGCCGTGCGATCGCTCAGCAGCTGACCATGACCAGGCAGCGCATCAATATGACCGCGCTCGACTGCGAGCCCAAGCTCACCGCCGCCGACCTCGGCGACCGTGCCTACTACCGCTCCGCCTCCTTGGATCGGCACGCGCCGGGTCTGCTCCAGGTAACGCTCGTCGACACCTTGGCCGACATCGAAGATAACAAGCTGTCCCTCCCGACGCCAGGAGAAGAACACCAGC
The DNA here is from genome assembly GCA_035486255.1 of Solirubrobacteraceae bacterium. Classification (GTDB taxonomy): domain Bacteria; phylum Actinomycetota; class Thermoleophilia; order Solirubrobacterales; family Solirubrobacteraceae; genus Palsa-744. Next base: position 3,600 of record DATHNH010000126.1, read on the forward strand.
GGATCCTCACGCCGTGCCTCCAGCTCGGTCTTGGCGTCAAGCACCGAGCGCCAGCGACCCAACAGCTCCGCCTCCGAGCGCTCAGCAGCAGCAGCCGCACGGATGGCGTCCTGGGCGGCGAGCGCCTCGACCAATACGTCAGCGTCTTCGCGCTGCGCGGAGAGCCGGCCCTCGAAATGCAGGCGGTGCTCAAGCTCGAGACCGTCCTCGCGTCGGCGCTCGAGCAGGCCGGGCGGAACGACCCGCACGCTTGTGAGAACCAGCGTGCCGTCACCCTCACGCGCAAAATGTGCGGAGAAGAGCAACTCGCGCCCGACGAGATCCAGCCCGACGGCCGCCTCCTGCTCCCATCCGGCGTCGCTGCGACGGTCGCGTGTAAGCGATGGGGGCTCTTGCTCGTCGGTGATGTCAGCGATGAGCAGCCGCCGGGCGTGCTCATCGGATTGCGCTGCGAGCAGCCCCGCGGCCTGCTTCACAACTGCCTGCGTGAGCCCGACCATCAGCTGCGGACGTCTGCGTGGCGGCGCCTGGGGTTGCCATACCAACAAGCGGTCCAGCTCGGTGAGAGCGATCTTGGCCGAGAAGGGCCGTTTGCCGGGGTCGGGTTCGATTAGGGAACCCAGGAAGTGGCGGGCATCGTCGGGCACGTCGACCTCCTCGAGTACCTTTCGCGGGTCGGCGTCCTTTGGCAGGCGGGTATCCAGGCCTCTAAGCAAGTCGATCAGAGTCACACCGAGCGAGTACAGGTCGCTGCGAGCATCAGCCGCGTTGTCCTCACGCTCCGGCGCGGCATAGGGTTTTGAGTGCAACTCGGCGACGGTCATGCCATAGCGGATCGAGTCCAACAGCTTGGCCACCCCGAAGTCGGTCAGCTTGACGGTCCCGTCTGTAGCCACCATCAGGTTCGAGGGCTTAATGTCGCGGTGGATGACGTGCCTGACGTGGGCGGCGCTGAGACCCTGAAGCACAGGCCTGAGCACGCTGCGTGCGAACGCCGCCCACACCATCGCCTCTCTGCTCTGCTGGCGAAGGTGTCCAACGAGGTCTTCCTCAAGCCACTCAAGGGCGAGATAGTGTTGGCCACGGTCGGCGTCGTACCCAGCGGCGAGCAGTTGCACGACATGGGGATGCGTGAGGGCTCCCAGCGCGGCGCGCTCGCGCAGGAAGCACTCCTCGCGCAACGCGTCATCGATCGCGGTTCCGTCGTAGAGCTTGATCGCGACGATAGCCCCCGCGCGTGTGTGATCGCGCGCACGATAGACGTGCGCCGTGCCTCCCACACGTGGTGGCTCGGGCTCAAGGACAAACCGGTTGTCGACGGTCTGGACAGACACGGCTTGGCACATGATGATGCGACGGACGGTCAGCTTGCCGATTCCGCATAAAGAAACAAAAGGCTCGGTGGCAGTCGTACCAAACATGACTGGATCCAGTCAGGTTCTGTACGAATGGCGACCAACCCGTTCCGACCAGGTGTCGGCAAGTCACCGCCTTACCTCGCCGATCGAGACCAGCAGCTACGTCGCTTTCGGCGCTATCTCGCCGACTTCCCCGAAAACCGGCGCAATGTTCGCGTCACGGGGCTGCGCGGCGTCGGAAAGACCGTCTTGTTGAAGGAGTATCGACGGGCGGCGAGAGCGAAGAACTGGACCGTTCTCAGGCGCGACCTCGCGCCGCGGATCAACCAGGAGAGCGACTTCGCGCTGGCGATCACCAGCGACCTGGAGTCAGTGATCACCGAGCTCTCGCTCGGCGCCAAGCTAGCCAAATTCGCCGCCGCGGCCCGCGAAGCGGTCAGCGCCGTCGTCGACCTCGGTGAGGGGCTCACGATCAGGGTCGCGGCCAGTAAGGTCGCCAAGGAGGCGATCCTTGAGGATCGCCTCGGTGAGGCGCTATTCAAGGTTGGGGATCTCGCGGCGCGCGCTGGGACTGGAGTCCTATTCCTCTACGACGAGGCGCACGTACTTGCAGATCGTCCGAAGGCCCACCAGTTCCCACTTAGTGCACTTCTAGGAGCGTTTGTCCAGGTACAGGACTATGACGATAAGAACCTGCCGGTGATGCTCGTGATGTGCGGTCTACCACCGCTCGTCACAAACCTCCAGGCAGCCCGAAGTCACTCAGAGCGACTGTTCAAGGTCGAGGAACTCGGCAATCTGAGACTCGTGAGCGAGAACGATCGCCCGAGTCCGGGTGCCGCGGCGCTGACGAGAGCGAGCGAGCGCAGCGGGATCACGTTCCCTTCAGAGGTTGCCGAACAGGTCGCCTCGGATGTGAGCGGCTACCCGTACTTCGTCCAGTGGTATGGCGAGGCTCTGTGGGACGCTGCCGACGAAGCCGGCCGCGATGTGGTCGACAGGGCACTCTACGAGGCGACCAAGCCGACGATCCAGGCGGGCCTCGATGTTGAGTTCTTCGAGGGACGCTACGACGAGGCAAAGCGCGCCGAGCAGCTCACGCTTCGGGTCGCCGGCGCGCTCGGTGGAGAGGGCTTCCGAGTCGGCGAGCTTACCCAGCGATTCAAGGGCTTGAACCCAAACGCGGTCCAGCAGAGCCTCAACCGGCTCACGCAGAACAATCTGATCTATCGCGTGCGCTACGGGGAGTACGCCTACACCGCGCCGCTCTTCGGAGATTTTCTGCGAAGGAGACATCCCCACGACCGGTAGATCTGCAGCCCTCAAGCACCGGCGAGACTCCCTGCTGGCCTCGGCGCCCGCCGTCCGGCCCCGAAAGTAGTAGCGGTTCGTACTGAAACTTACGAGAGTGGGTCATGTTGTGGGCTCAGCGCTCCTGTGCCCCGCCTCGCTGTCCAACTCTTAGCTTCTTGGCGGCGACACGCCGGGTGCTATTACGCGGGCTGCCGTTGTCTGCGAGGAGCCCCGGAGCGTTGTCGCGAGCGAAGCTTCTCGGTCGGAACAAGGCTCTTGACGACTGGGCGCATTTTCTCGGGCTGGTTGAGCGCCTGGCGAGCAGCCGGAGGTAGGTCTGGGACGCGCCATGCTCGTAGCGATCCGCGATGAACGTCGAGCTCGGTGACAAACCAGATTCGCTGGCGGCCTATGTAGACGCGGTCCTCGACCTTCCCGACTAGACCGGCAACCCAGCCTGTGAGTTCTCGGTCTGCAGCGGCAAGGTGGCTGAGCACGCTTCGGTCATCCGGACATATGAAGATCACGATCGGTAGATGCTGCTGGTATCCGTTGAGCGCGTGACCCCAGCCGTTGAAGAGAGCGTCGTAGGCGGCGAATTTCTTACTGTTCTTGCTCGGGCGGCCAGTCCGATCGCACTCGATGTACCAATGCGACATGTGGTGCCCCTGGACTTGGACGTCAACACGGGCATCAGCCCAGATCGGCGAGAACCGCTCAAGCCGCAAATCTCCAACGGAGCGGTTGCCGCGCATCGCAACCTCGGCTCGTGTTCCAAATCCACGGGGCGGACCTAGGGCACAACTTGACTCACGGCTACCGTGGACCCGCTTCGCGGCGTCGCCTAGCAGCCGACCCGCGGCGAGTGCCCAACCCGCCGAGTGCAGGTTTTGCAGAACGTAGAGGCCGCTTTTCAGCTCCTTCTCGCGCCACTCGGAGTCAAGCGGCGTCGGATCTGGGATCTCGTCATTCGCCGCAGAGAACTTGATAGTCGGATCGAGATACCTGCGACCGTCGTCGTCCAACCCCTGCTTAGCGATCTTGAACCCGGTCTCAGCCAGCGTGTATATGTAGGGGTGGCGGATCGCGGTGGCCATGTGGAACCGATTCACGAGAGCGTGGCGGTACATAGCCTCCATCTTCCGTTGGACAGTCCGCTCGCTCCGCTCGGGCCAGACTTCGCGTCCGAGCTGCGTCGTGAGCAGCGGCCCGTGGCAGTGCAGCATCTTGAGCGCCCGGACATCGTCCGGCTTCCAACTCCGGGGCTCACGAGCCGGCGGCGACGGCCCCCGACGCGTGTCCCACACCAGTTGTCTCACATCCCCGAAGTCGATCTCAGTAAACGCCGTCGGTGGCTCGTGATCCGCGGACGTGCTCTCGTCGTCACTCTCACTGGACGTCTCCGCCGGTGATCGGTCGGATGTTTGTCTGCTCGGCGAGCGCCGTTCTGTCTGAGGCTCGCCGTCTGCGGATGTAGGGTCGCCGCTTGGATGCTCGGCGTCGACTGCGCGGTCTTGTTTTGATGGTGTTCTGTCAGGCGTAGGCGTGAGGCTCGACGAGGCCGGCTTGGGTCGAACAATGAACGGCTCGACGCACGCCTCGTTCGCGGGATCGCCGCCAGCTTGCCCTTCACGTAGAGACGAATCGGCTCCGTGATCTTCGCCGTTGAGGCCGTGCGGCGGGATGGAGCTTGCCCAGCGCGGTGTGATTGGGGCGAGCACACCGTCGTCGCGGTCGGCTTGCGCTCTGGTGTTCGGCAGTGGATCGGGCATGTCCTCGGGGTAGAAGCACCCGCGTGCACGCTGCGCGGCGCGGTGGTGCTCGATCCGCTCGATGTCCGTGCGCATCGGGTCGAAGTGGATGATCGCTGGCTTGTCCTTCTCGCCCCCGACGGCCGGCTGGAACAGGGCGAAGTGGTGGGGGAGTCTGAGTGGCAAGTCGGGGGTGATCCGGGCGGTATCACGATCGGTTTGCTCGCCGGAGAAGCGCGTCAGATACGCGGTCATGGCCTGGGCGCTGATCTCCTCGGCCTCTTCGGGATCGCCGCAGCGGAAGTTAATTGCGGTCTGCAGGTCGGCCAGTATGCCCTTGGCCATCCGCTGCTCCTCGATCTGCCCAGCGTGTTGCCACGCCAACGCTGCGTGCAGACCGGCGGAGCGGTCGGTGGAGAGAATCACCTCGAGCAGGCGACACCAGACAAAATGCGCCTCGTCGAGATGCCAGAAGAGCGGGATGCGCTGATCTGGAGGCTTGAGCTGCTGACGCTGGAGCGCAGTGTGAAGCTCGCGGAGCAGCATGAGCAGGACGATCACCGCCTGCTCCTCGCCGACCTCCCCCATCGAGCCTTGGACAATCAGTACAGCCCGCTCGTCGATGATCTGGTCGATGCTGACCTGCACAGGGTGGTGGAGCATTCGGGTGATCGTCGGCTGGTTAAGCAACCGTGCGATCTTGTTGCCGGGGGCGTCCATGCGGATCGCAACCTGGCTGCGCGACTCCTTGAGTAGGGTCGGCAGAATCGATCCGTAGAAGGCTCGTAGGCCAGCTAGATCGGGGTTGCCTTGGCAGAGTTCGCAAACTCGCTCGCGCAGAGCTGCGCCAGTCTCATCTGGCCATAGCTGCTGGTAGAGGTCGTACCAGGACGGGGGTCGCTGCTTCTCATCGGCGAGCAATAGAGCCCCGTAGGTAGCGGAGCGCAGGTACCGGTCGGAGGCGGCCATGATGGCTCCCTCCTCATTAATGTCGCGCAGGCCCTCCACGACGCAGTCGCCGATCACTTCCATGCTGGCCCGCATCGTCAGCGGGCTCATTCCGAACTCCGGACGCGCGAGGTCGAGGAAGTAGACCTTGCGATCCGGCGGGACATGGCTGAGCCACGGTTCGGCCGCTTCGGTCTTTGGGTCGAATCCGATCAGTGCCGCCTCGCGGTCGCCGGCGTCGCCGCGCCATAGCGACACCATTCCGGTGGTCTTCCCGGCGCCTGGAACGCCTGTGAATCGCACCCCGAGCCTGCGATCCTGCGATCGGATGCCAATTGGTCCGCGCTCGTCGTGCGCGAACGCGTCGGCAGGATCGCTCGGTCGCCAGACTCCGGCACCCACAGGCTCGCGCAACAGGTTTGAGCGCTTCACGGAGACGCTCTTGGGCCGCTGGGTGGGGAGCTGCCATAGCAGGGCGAGCTCGCGGCTTGATAGCACGCCGTGACGGATCGGTGGGAGCAAGCGCGGTACTCCCTTCGCGACGCGTCGCGCATGCAGTCCTGTGAGTAGCCAGGGCTCCTTTACCCTCAGCCGGTTTACACCGGTCCCTTGGCTTAGGGACTGAGCAGCTAGCAGCGCGACTCCCGAATCCGAGGAGGCGCATCGGATGTCGACATAGAAGAGCAGCTGATGTTGGGCCACGAGTCCTCCGCGCAGCTCGGCGTCTGCGACCGGTGAGCGGTCGCCGAGCTCGCCAGCGTTGCGGCGACCGGCGATGGCGTGCTCCTCCTCGCGATAGGCGCGGCGCGCGAGCCGATCGACCCAGCGCGGCACCGGGGTGAGGACAAGTTGGACGGTCACCGGTGCCTGGATCTGGGCGAGGTTGACGAGTAGATCGTCGGTGAGCTGATGTTCAAACGATCGGTCTCCACGGCCAGCGGGGTCCCCGCCGACCTGCGTTATGAACGGTCGCAGCTTCTTGAGCCGCTTGATGTGGTGAATCCACGCGGGCGCATCCTGCGCGGCCTGCGGGTCAACAGTGAACTCGTAGCCCACTCGCACATCCGGATAGGCGATCTGGAGACAGCTATCGACGAGCAAAGCGTCCTGGGGCGTGCAAACGACACTGAGCACCACGCGAGCCGAACGATTTTGATGCGGCAGCACGTGAATCTCGAAGGCGACCGAAGGGGCGCCGGTCAGAACGCGCCGAAACCATCGCCGGTTGAACGTCGCGCCGAGCGCCTGGAAGACCTGCACCATCCGCTCCAAAGTCGCGACGTCGTTTCGGTAAGGAATGATCTCGTACCGTTCCCTCTCGCCGGCGCGACGGCTGCGGGCACGCAGCCGCGGGGGCAGCAGCGCCAGAGCCCCGCAGAGA
>DATHNH010000127.1:0-2742 GCA_035486255.1 Solirubrobacteraceae bacterium
CCTCGAAGTGTGCCGGCACGGTCGCCCAGAGATCATCGCCATATTGGGTGGCGACGAACTCGCCGGGCTCCAACTCATCCAGTCGTCGCCATGCGAGACCGTCAACGGTGCAAGTCAGCAAGCGATGGTTGGGCGTGCCGGTCACACGATGTCCTGAGCGGAGCTGGACCTCGCGCACCTGTCGCGTGCCACCGTAATAGAAGGCATTGGTGTCGCGCGTCCCGTCGAGGGAGGCGATCTTCAGCTCCATGTCCCGGAAGCCATCGGCCTTCTCGCCGTCGTACAGGCTGCTGATTCGGACAAGCCCGCGCTCACTCGCGACGAGCGTCTCTCCTGACACGCACTTCGAGATCGCCCCGGAGATGAACGGCTGAACGGCGCCCATCATCTTGATGTGTCCCATGTGCGAGATCGCGCGCTCGCCGACGGCGACGTCGAAGACGGGCAGATGCTCCTCCTTCAGGCCGGGAGCGCCCACGATCGTGTCGTGCTCGGCGAGGTGGGCCTCGATCTGCTCGACCTGCTGCGGGGAGTAGCCGAGCGTCTGCAGCGCCAGCGGCACCGTGCGGTTGACGATCGTCATCTGCCCACCGCCGACGAGCTCCTTGAACTTGACGAGCGAGAAGTCGGGCTCGACGCCGGTCGTGTCGCAATCCATCAAAAAGCTTATGGTCCCCGTGGGCGCAAGGACCGTCGCCTGCGCGTTGCGGTAGCCGTGACGCTCGCCGAGCTCGACCGCCTCCTCCCACGAGCGCCGTGCCGCCGCGAGCAGCTCCTCGTCGGCGCTGTCGTGCTCGGGGATCACGTAGGAGGCGTCGCGGTGCATGTGCATCACGTTGTTGTGTGCCTCGCGATTGATCGCGTATCCGTCGTAAGGACCGAGTGCAGCTGCGACTTCAGCCGATCGCCGGTATGCGCGACCGGTCATCAGCGCCGTGATCGAGGCTGCCGTCTCGCGCCCAGCGTCCGAGTCGTAGGGCACGCCGTTGGCCATCAGGTAGGCGCCGAGATTTGCATATCCGAGCCCAAGCTGGCGATAGGCGCGCGCGTTCTTGGTGATCTGCTCCGTCGGGTAGCTCGACGGGTCGACGATGATCTCCTGGGCCAGGAGGACGATGTCCACTGTGTGCTCGAAGGATTCGACATCGAGCGTGCCGTCCGCGCGGCGAAACTTCATCAGGTTCAGCGACGCCAGGTTGCATGCCGAATCGTCGATGCTCAGATACTCGGAGCACGGGTTAGACGCAGTGATGGGGCCTGTGTTGGGGTTTGTGTGCCAGTGATTGATCGTCGTGTCGTACTGCACGCCCGGGTCCGCGCAGCGGTGCGCGGCCTCGGCGATCTCGCGCATCAGCTCGCGCGCTGACACTGTCTCTACCGGCTCACCGGTCGTGCGTGCGATCAGCTGCCACTCGCGATCCTCCTCGACGGCCTGCATGAACTCATCACTCACGCGCACCGAGTTGTTCGCGTTCTGGTACTGGATCGAGTGAAAGCCGTCGCCGTCGATCGACATGTCGAAGCCGGCGTCGCGCAACGCCTGTGCCTTGTCCTCCTCCTTCGCCTTGCACCAGATGAACTCCCGGATGTCCGGGTGGTCGACATCGAGCACGACCATCTTCGCGGCGCGGCGGGTGCCACCGCCCGACTTGATCGAGCCGGCCCACGCATCGGCCCCCCGCATGAACGAGACTGGCCCAGATGCTGTGCCGCCACGACTCAGCGGCTCCTTCGAGCTGCGGATCTTCGAGAGGTTTATCCCGGAGCCGGAGCCGCCACGGAAGATCATCCCCTCCTTGGTGTTCCAGTCGAGGATCGACTCCATGCTGTCATCGACCGAGAGAATGAAGCACGCCGACGCCTGGTTCTTGGGGCTGCCGACCGGGTGCCATCCGACGTTGAACCACACCGGCGAGTTGAACGCCGCCGTCTGGTGCAGCAGGATGTGTGTGAGCTCGTGCTCGAAAGTCTCCGCATCATCGCGGGAGGGGAAGTAGCCGCGCTCGCTGCCCCAGCTTGCAATCGTGCCCGCCACGCGTGAGATCATCTGCTTGACCGACCGCTCGCGCTCGGGGCTCTCGGGCTGTCCGCGGAAGTACTTCTGAGCCACGATGTTCGTCGCGTTCTGCGACCAGCTCTTGGGGAACTCGACGCCCTCCTGCTCGAACGCGATGCGCTCGCCGTGGCCGATGCGCGCGTCGCGCAGCTCCCACTCGACGGCGTCGAACGGGTGCGTGCCCTCGGACGTGAAGAAGCGCTTCATTCGAAGCCCGCCGCCGGAGGCCGTCGTATCTGAGGGAGTGGGGTGCGGGGTGGGGTTCATCGGCGTTCCTCCTCTGCTGCACCGGCGTCGCGGGCGGCCATTCGAGCTGTTGATCGGGGGTCAAGCATCGTGGCGCTCCAGCCGGACGGAACGAGGTCACGAAACGCGGCTCTGAATGGCACGAGGAGTAGCTCCATTGTACTACCAGCGGCGGCTCCGCTTCAGCCTCCGGTGCGCTGGAAATGCCCAGCAAACCAGGGCCTTTTCCCCCTGTCGCTTAGCGCTCGGGTTTGCTTTGCGTAGGTCCGACCGCTTTTGCTCGTCAGCCCCACCTTCCTATTACCCCGCTTAGAGCGAGGAAAAGTGGACTGGATCGATCAGGAAAGTCCTGGTACGTTCACGGCGTTCTGATCAAGTGCCCCCGCGCCGTTTGAGCGGCCGGGGGCGTGGCACCGGGAACTGCGCTCCCGGCACGGCTG
>DATHNH010000128.1:0-17505 GCA_035486255.1 Solirubrobacteraceae bacterium
CGCTCGTAAGCGCCGAGCTATGGAAGGCCGCAAACGCGGTCAAGGCGCTGCCACCCAGCCGAGGTAACGGCGAGGGGGCATTGCTCACCGGGCTTGTGCGCTGCGCTGGCTGTCGATATGTGATGAGCCCTGGAGCAACACAAGGAGCCGGTCGGCCAGAGCATCTGCTGACCTACCACTGCCGACGCAACCACAGCGCCGGACGGTGCCAGGAATCCTGCGCGATCAAGCGTGAGACCGTCGAGCGGTATGTAGAGGACGCATTTCTCAACCGCTACGCGGATGTGAGCATCGAAGGCGTGGTTGACAGCAGCGATCTGGATGTTGCTCGTCAGGAGGTGGCAGAGGCAAAGGCAGATCTGGAGGCCTTCCGCGATAACGAGTGCATTAGGGCAACACTCGAAGCCCTTGGGGATAGTTCGTTTGAGGACGGAATCGCAGCTCGTGCCGAGAGGGTGATGGCAGCGCGCGAGAGGCTCACTCGCGCTCGCGCCAGCGCAATCGGCTTCGCTCTGCCAGACGCGGTCAGCTACCGGGCCTTGACGGTTCCCGAGAGGCGCAGCCTATTGCGAGCAGGCATCGGCGCCGTGTTCGTGCGACGCTCGTCCGTACGCGGCGGTCGCGGCAGGGTGCCCGATCCTGCCACTCGTGTCCATATCTGCTGGGCCGGGGAGGAGCCGGAGAACCTTCCCGGCAGGCACAACAAGAGGGTCGTCGCTCCGACTCGATTCGACTGGTAGCCAACTCGTGCCGGGATAGTGCTCGGCAACGATTCGGGCAAAAGCGGTAGCGACCGCGAGGGTGGCCATGCACCCTAATCCGACACGAGACGCCAATTGGGACAGGAAGGTGTCTTCCGTTGTCGTTGTCGCCGGGACTAACAGCAGCACCAACGGGTGTGCGATTTTGGGCGTGCTCGAGAGTCCTTCGACTTTGTGGATCGGGATTACGACCTGAACGAGCAGATGTAGGCGTCCGATACGATTGGGGCATGATGCAAAACGAAGAGGAGCATCTCGATGCTCGTGCGCGCGCCGTACAGAAGCAGGTCTCGCGTGAGCAAGATGAGCATGATCTGCGCTCGGGTCGTAAGTCCGCCGAGCAGTTGCGCCGGGAGAACGAGTTGCTGGCGCCGTTTGCGCGCTCTGCTCGGGTGGACCTCGCCGCCTCGCGTTCGCTTGGGTAGGCGCATATGACCGCCAAGCCTCCTCTCCCGGAAGAGGAGGTGGCACGCATTCTCGGCCTGTTGGAGCCGCTGAGCGTGGATCGCTCGATAGTGCTCGTGGGAGGCCAGGCGGTGACATTCTGGACACGCTTTCTTGGAGAGCACTCGAGCGAGGTTGGCTCCCTCGCACCAATGGCGAGCAAGGACATCGACTTCGAGGGCAGTGCACGCACCGTTCGCCGGGCGGCCGAGTTGCTAACCGCACGTATGCGACTGGCAAGCATGGACGATCACACACCCAGCACCGGGATCGTGTTGTTCCTGGACGCCGATGGCATCGAGCGCGAGATCGACTTCATCGACCAGCCTCTCGGCTTGCGGGCACGCGATGTACGTGACACGGCTGTACGCTTGCTCGTCCCGACAAGGGAGTCTGGAGGCGAGGTGGGCGTGTGGGTGATGCACCCCGAGCGCTGCATGGAGAGCCGCATATACAACGCGCAAGTGTTGGGCAAGACAAATGCGCTCGCTCTGCGCCAGCTCCAAGCATCGATCCTGTGCGCCCGGGAGTGGTCTCGCTACCTACTCGACGACGATCCCTCCCCCGAGCGAGTCAGGGCGGTGCTGCGCATCAACGAGCGCGTCTTCCGCAAGTGCATACATGACATGCACTTCCGCGCGGCCGAAACTGTTCTCGACGTAAACCTCTTCCAAGCGGTGCTGGTCGAGCACGAGGCGCTTCCATCACGCTTTCACGAAGTGCGCTACCCCCAGATGTGTCGGCGCCTGGAAGACCAGCGCACCCGCGCCGGTCGTCGCGCTTGATCGCACAGCATTCGCTTAGAGGAGGCTGTCATTTCTGGGAGACTAGATTCGCCTGGTCGTCCGAGGGGGCTCCGTCTAGCCGGTCACCGCGCCCGGTCTCGCGCCTCGCCTTATTTCACCTCGCCGAGGCTGTGAGAGGGGTGACTGCGTGACGGGGTGGTGTCGTGAGGGTGTCGTGTTTGCTGGTGTTGTGGGTGTCGTGTTTTCGTGGGCTGGTGGCCCGGTCTCACATCCTTTGTTAGCTTGGCTGTGTGGTTTTAGGCCAGCCACTTGAAGATTGGCGATGGGGGTCGGTGCTTGACCACCCACCCCCAACTTCGAGTGTGGGTGGTCAAGCACCTGAAGGAAGGTGTGGGGTGGCTGGCAAGGTGAGTGATGGTGATAGTGGGGTGTGGGACCGGGAAAGGAGGTGATGGATGTTCGATGGTCTGTGTTGTTTTTGTTCCCTGCGCTCCATAGCGGACGGATCGGTGTTCTGGCAACGGGTCCCCTCGCGGGACTCGTTGCCAGAATGCCCGACGCTTTGCTGTCCGTCCGTGTCGCTGGCGCCCCAGTTCATCCCGTTGCCGTAAAAAACTGCAAAGGAAAAACATTTTGGATACGACGGCAACAGTCTCGTTAGCGGGGCTCATCTTTGCCGAAGGCTCGTCATCTATGAGACTCCTGTTTCTACAAAGCGCCCAGGCTTGAGGTCTCTGCGCGGGGCGACACGCGCGGCGCGGCTTAGCGTCGAGGCGTCGATACAACAGGGCACTGGTGTCCCGACTCTGGTTTCTCGTCGGATTGCTCAAAATGGGCTGTCTACTGCATCGTGGCCGCAATACACGTTTTGAGAGGTATGTGGGTGGCCGGCACTGCCGTTGAGACATTGGTGAGCCGTCGTGACCTGGACGCGTTGGGCTGGGTTGGGGAGCAGTACGCGGTCCAGGCAGACCAGCTTGGCTTGTTCTTGGACTGCACGCCGAGGACTGTGCAGCGTCTGCTTTCGCGCTTGCGCAAGCAGCGGCTGGTAGAGGTGCGTCGGGTGCTTATCGGCGAGCCGGCTTGGGTGATACCGACGGTGAAGGGCTTGCGCGCGTCAGGTTTGTCCTTCGGTGCGTGGCGGCCAACGCTCGGGTTGCTCGCGCATGTCGCGGCGGTGACCGATGTACGGCTGCATGTCCAGTCGCGCTCGCCTGATAGCGAATGGGTGTGTGAGCGGCTGTTGGCGCGGGAGAAGCAGAGCCCGCAAGAGCATCTCGCGGATGCGGTGGTGCTGCTCGAGGGTCGTCGGATCGCCATCGAGGTGGAGTTGACGGTCAAGAGCAAGCGCCGCACACGGGCGATCATCGATGAGCTGATCGGTCGCTATGACGCGGTTTTGTACTACTGCGCGCCGGGGCCGCAGAGGCTGGTCTCAGAGCTCGCGGGCGATGGAGTGTGGCCGTCGCTCGGCATACGTCAGCTTCCCGAGCGCGGGGGAGGGGTACGGCGATGAACGATCCTTTGCTGGCGGATGCGGAGGGCGAGCGGGGGTTCGTGTTGGCTAAGCGTACGGGTGGGGAGCGGGCACTGCCAACCAGTCAAGGGTTGGTGTTGCTGTCAGCTTCACGGTTGTGCCGGCATGTACTTGTCACCGGTGCGACGGGGTCAGGCAAGACCGAGACGTTGTTGCGACTCGCGTGGACGATTGCCAAGACCAGCAAGGCACCCGTGTTCTACCTGGACGGCAAGGGGGATCGCAAGACAGCAGAGCGGTTCTGTGGGCTGATGGCAGATGCCGCCCGGCGGTGCAGGGTCTTTCCGAATGAGCCGTTCGATGGCTGGCGCGGCCGGGCGCACGAGATCTACGGGCGGCTGATGGAGATCGTCGACTACGCCAGCGACGGGCCCGCATCCTGGTATCGCGACGTCGCCAAGAACGTGCTGGGACTCGTCTGCGAGCATCCCGACGGGCCGCCACGCTCCAGCGCGCAGACGCTCGCGCGCATGGACCTCCCGAGCCTGCAGACCGCACATAGCGACTCGAGTGCGCTCGCAGCGCTGAGCAAGGAACAGGTGCGCCAGGTCAGACTGCGCTACCAAGCATTCTTCGGACAGACGCGCGGCGCGCTCGACGGTAGCTGGGCATGGGAGGACACCGACGCCGCCTACTTGCTCCTCGACACACTCACACTGCGCGAAGAGGCTGACGGGCTTGCCCGCTTCCTGTTCGAGGACTTCGCGCACTACTTCACCGCCCGCAAGGCATACGAGCAGTTCTGTGTGTTGGTCGTCGACGAGTTCTCGGCGCTCGCTTCGAGCACGAGCATGGCGGGCAGGGTCGAGCAGGCCCGCGGCTTTCACACCAGTCTCATTCTCGCTCCGCAAGTAGTCGCCGGCATGGGCGACGAGCAGCAGGCCGAGCGCATCCTCGGATCGGTGGAGACGGTCATCTGCCACAGGGTGAACACGCCCGAGCGGATCGCCGCGCTCGCCGGCACCCGTGAGCGACCCGAGTATTCGATGCACTACGACGAAGAAGGCGCCAACGGCGAAGGATCGGTGCGCATCCAACACCAGTTCAAGGTCGAGCCGAACACCGTCAGATCGCTGGAGCCGGGCGAGGCATATCTGATCAGCCGTGGACGCGCGATGCGCGCACAAATCCTTACTGCTCCTAAGCTCACATACCCGCTCCCGGAGCCCGTTCCCGCCGCGCAGAAGCCTGTCCGCGAGGCGCATCCGCTCGCCCAGCCGCGTGGCGCACCCGACGACGTGGCGGTTTCTACGCCGGCACGCGCCGACCAGGAGAACTCGCCGGCGAGTGTCCCGCAAGAGGGCCGTCTGTCGGAGAAGGAGGTGGAAAACCTTCCCTTCTAACCGCAAGGAGGCGCTCATCGATGCGATACCTCGGGATTCGCAAGCAAGCCTTTGAGCTTCCCCGTCGCTTCCTGCAACGCTTCTCGCTCGGCTCGCTCTGCATGTTCGCGCTGGCCCTGATCAGCGAACTGCCCGTCCTGTTCGTGCGCGTCGTGATGTTGACTCTCACAATCGGGATCGTCGACTCTCTAAGCGGCCATCCAAACCAAGGGCCTGGGTGGCTGTGGCTTGGTGCAGCCCCGACGTTGTGGGCGATGTTCGCGCTGCTCACATCCGTCGGGTCTGGCTGGTGGTGGAAGCAGCGCAGCGGCGGGCGCTCTCCCTCCGAGCGCGAGCAGCGCGCCTACGATGACGCGGTCGGTCTGCTGCAAAGCAACAGCAGCAAGAGGCTGCCACTACCGAGCAACTGGTTCGTCATCGACACGCCGCTACCCGATGCTGCGGTTCAAGGAGAGACGCTGATGCTCTCTCGGGGACTCATGGAAAGCGATCATCTACCTGCCGTGATCGCGCACGAGCTGGGGCACCTGGCAAGTCCCGACGGACGCATTGCCGCAGCCCTGAACCGACTCGTCCTCGCCAAAGCCGTAAACCTCAACAGCGAGCTGCTGGACATCTATCTGGAGCAGCACAGCTATCCCCAGCCCGAACACCAGCCGCTATCGGGCGACGGGCTGATCCGCGACTTCTTTCAGCTCGCCCGTTTCACGATTCGTCTGCTCGCTCTCGCGCGCGGCGGTCTCGGGCTGCGTCTCATCCGACCCGCATGGGGCCTCTACTGGCGCAGGCGCGAGTACGCCGCCGACGCCTACGCCGCCGGTATCGGCCAAGCCGACGAGCTTGCCGACTTCCTAGAAACGCATGCCCTCCTGCACGACCATCCCGTCCCCTACATCTGGCTCACCGAGCACACCCACCCACCCGTAGAGCTACGCATCGACCTGCTCAGGGGAAACTATTGATTTATAAGCCTTGACTTCTTATAAGTCCTAGATTATAGTAATAGGTGGGAGATCAACCTGACCGACCTGTATCAGAGTGGTATCTCGCACTCGACAAGGACGAGCGCAAGCAGATCATCGCCGCTATAGACGAATTGGAGGAACGCGGGCCTGCTCTTGGCAGGCCTTTTGTAGATCGGATCAAGGGCAGTCGTTATCACAACATGAAGGAACTGCGCTCCATCGGCGGCAACATCCGCGTCCTCTTGCATTCGATCCCAAGCGGGAAGCCATCCTCCTGATCAGAGGCGACAAGACAGGGCAATGGCAACGGTGGTACAAGCAGAACGTCCCTATCGCCGATGCCCTCTACGACAAATATTTGGAGCAATACGATGAAGACGACAAAGTGGAGCGACGCTCGCCATAGGGCCGTCAAGCCAGACGACGAGCCAGATATCCAACGAGTCCGCGAGGCGATGCGCGCGGAGTTGCGTCTGGCTGATCTACGCAAGCATCGCGGCGCCAGCCAGGCCAAGATCGCCAAGCGCCTTGAGGTATCTCAGTCCAACGTGTCTCAGCTCGAGCGCAGCGATGACGTCAAGCTCTCAACGCTCGCGCACTACGTCGAGGCACTCGGTGGCCATCTGGAGATCAGCGCCGTGTTCGAGGATGAGACAATCCCGATAGGCTAAAGCGACGGCTTGCATCGCGTAGAGGTCTGAAACGTATATCTGGATGATGCGGGAGCCGACCGGATCGAATCCTTCGCGCTAGCTGGCAACTCTGAGCGATATCCGCCCGTAAGGGAACGAGGTCCTTCATCATCAAAGCTTTTCGCGCCATCCGCACGAACCAGGATGACGCCGGATCTTCGTTGATGGGCCGCCAAATAGAAGGTCATCCAACGAGCTGATCGGCGTTTGGGTTTGTGATTCGATGACTGACGGACTCTGCTCCGAGTCGTCCGCACGCCAAGTATTGTTTGCGCTAGCGACGGCTTTTATTCACAGGTGAGCTCTCGGCCCAGCTGGCGGACGCGCGCGGCACCACCACCGCCAAGCTCGACGCACCCGTGAACAAGCTGGCTCGCCTGCTCAACTCGCCCTCGATCAAGCGAGTCCTGCTCAATGATTCCCTGCGGGTGAGCTTTGACGAGGTGATCGAGAACGGAGAGGTACTCGTCGTGAAGGGCGCGCTCGGTGCCATGGGCGTTGGTAACACCAGCGTGCTCATGCAACTGCTGGTTGGGATGCTCGACGCGGCGCTCGCGCGCCGCCAAGATGGCCTCTTGCCCCGGCAGGGCATCGCTGTGGCCCTCAAGGTGGACGAGGCGCCTCTCGTCCTCAATCGTGGTTTTGCCGAGACGATGGCATTGAAGCGCTCTGCGGGACTCGAGACAGTTGCCTGTTGGCAGACTGACGCACAATGGGTCGATCGCGACATGCGTTCCCAGCTGGACGCGTTGTTTGCCCATCGTGTCTATTTCGCTACTGCGTCTGTCGAGGACGCGCGCAAGGCGGCGAGCTTGATGATGGCTGAGTTCTCCGACACGGTGCGTCCGGGGACTCGCAACTTGTCCACGCTTGGACGCCCCGACGTGCGACTGCATCTCCCGCGCCACTGTGCGATCGCAAGCTGGGTCACAAAGGAGGGTCGTCAGGCTCCATTCGTCGCACAAACGATTCCACTGCGCGTCGACGAGCAACGCCTGGCGTTTCACGCGGCGAGACAGGCAGAACGCGGAGGGCGCTATCTGGAAGACCTCAGCCAGCCTCACTGGGAACGCGCCACGCACGAACATGCCGAGAGCCGACTCACTCCAGGTCGAGCTTCGCGAGGCTCGACGTCCGAGCCAGTGCCAGCGCTCCTCGGCGCTACGGACTCGTCAACCGCCGCGACATCGGCCCCGTCTGGCGGCTCAGCACCGTCTATGCCAACAAGGGTCTCATCTGGCGTCCCTGTTGTTGCGCATGGTGTGGAAGCTGCGACGGGATCCACACCGGTCGCGAGCTATCGCGAGCTGGTGGACATCGGCGCTGCTCACAGCGTCCGTTGGGCAAGGCCACAGGTCACGAACGTCGTACTCGAGGCGGAGCCGCTGGATATCGAGGTACTCGCGCTCGTCGCCTCGATGAGGCATTTGCTGAGCAGTCAGATTCATCGCCGCTTCAATGAAGGTCGCGCGGCTACGACCACTCAGCGCCGTTTGAAGCGCTTGTCAGACGCGGGCCTCGTCGCTCGTTTTCAGTTCTACAGGCGCGATGGGGGAGGCATGCCGATGTGCTATTCGATCACGCCTGCGGGCTTTCGCCTCCTGCCCGGCCGCGGTCACTCGGCTTTCGATTGTCAACGCCCTGGCGAGAAGGCTTACGGCAACAGCTCAGCCATCGCCTCGACCGGTGGTCGCACGGTCGATCGTTTGCTACGACAGGCATGCCACGATGTTCGTGTTGCCGGTTGGGTGTTTGCCGTGGAGCGAGCGCTCTCTGAGCGGCTGTTGGCCCTATGCGGTCCAGAGGAGTCAATGATCTCCCCGCGGTTGCGCTCAAAGGATGGGCCGATGCTCGCGCCCAGCGATCTTGCTCTTCCTGGGGGGCGTACCCCGCATGACTTCATGCGCACCACCGAGGACGGCGTCAGGGTCCAGGTCGAGCGTTTCCAGAGCGTCAGGCCTGATGCAATTCTGCGTAGAAAGGATCGCAGCGAACTGGTCGTCGAGCTCGACGACCGCCTGCCGGAAGGCTCTGGAGCGTCGAAGCTCGAGCGCTATGACCACTTCCTGACAGGGTGGTCGACCAGTCTCGCGCGCTATAAGCAGGCGGGCGCCGAGTTGCCAATCGTCGTTTTTGTATGCCGCGATCGTACGCGTGCTCACGAGTGCGCTAGAAGGGCAGACCGGATATTGACAGCGTGCCGCGCTTACGCGGGCGAGTATCCCCAGGATTGGGAGTACCCGGGTCGCGACCGTATCCTGTTTGCCGTTGAGCGCGACGCCTATGAGGGTCTGCTGCGGGGCTGGAGTGTCCCCCGTCTACCACCGGCGGTACGTATTGCGGCTATGAAAGGCGACCCACGCGGAGGGGAGCCCCACATCGAGCAGCGTGATTTTACGGTACGAACCATAAATCGAGACCGATTAGACTGATTTTTCTATCATACGGAATTTAATCGGATCATGATGATCAATATGTTGCCATCTTGTTGAATTTCAAATGTGCATCGGAAACAATTTGCAAGGACTTCGACACTTCTCTTGACACCCTTACCGAGGTCACCAACAATGCCGTCGGGCCCGCCGTGCGGGTCTGAACGACACGGAGTCGGGGCTTCTCTGACCTGACAGACGGGCGTCTCGGCTCTGGGCCAACCATCCCGGAGGACCGGCTGGCGTGGACGCACCACCGGTGGAAGCCTCCCG
Organism: Solirubrobacteraceae bacterium; assembly: GCA_035486255.1. GTDB lineage: Bacteria > Actinomycetota > Thermoleophilia > Solirubrobacterales > Solirubrobacteraceae > Palsa-744. Next base: position 9,194 of record DATHNH010000128.1, read on the forward strand.
GCTCGGTCCGTCCCCAGTCGGTCCTCCGCTCGGCTCCATGCATGAGCTCATGAACGTGCGGGAGATGTCCGCACGCATTGCCTTCGAAGTCAGAGACAGTGGCATGGAACTACCCCCGGAGATTTGACAATGATTGTCCCGTTGAGCATGATTCGACTGTCGTCAGCGCGCAGGCGGCGTGGTCTGACCCGGGACGTCTTGCGGACTAGCGTCTCAGTGGCCGGCCAACCCTCACAGAGGGCCGGTTGGGGCGCGACTGCACAAGCCGGAGGAGGCCTCCCGGCCGCAGTCTGCAGACCCGGCCGGCCCTCGTGTAGGTGGTGGGGATCGTTTGTCGTAGGCTTCTTGACAGGACTCCAACATTGTGCGACTATCACGTCTGGTCGGAGATACGGAACGATCTCAGACGGGTAGAGGTGAGGTAGCGCAGACGTGGTTCGGTCTGCGAAGCCGATTCACAAGAGAGAAAATTGATCTCATCGAGGGTGGAGGAGACAGGACTTCCCGGGAACCGAATGGGCGGATAAGGGAAGAGGGTTCGGACGCTGAGGTCACCCCCGCCGCAGCCCCGAACGAACTCCGGCGCGGCGTTCCTCTCCTCGCACCGGAGCGCTGGTCTCGCGCGGTTACATGGTCTGACCTGAGCCATGCGCCGCGCGAGACCCCTAACCCAGGGACCTAACCGAGGGATCCCTAACTCAATGTGCTTGCCAGACATCCTTCGGAGAACCTCGTTTTATCGGTCGACCGGATCTGGACCCTCTAGCGGCCGGTTCTTGCCCGGTCCGCCTCTGGTCCCACCCCTTCGAGAAGCAGGCCGGGGCGAATCTCGAGCTTCAGAGCGAGCTTTAGCACCGTACGCAAATTTGGTTCGCGTCCAGCGTTCTCATAGACGCTGATCGCCGCACGATCGACTTTTGCGTCGAGCGCGAGTCGCTCCTGCGAGATTCCCGCCCGATCTCGAGCCCACTTCAAGTTCGCTCCAAATCGTGCTCCGGGGTCGCTCGAGCTTGCCTGAGCTCTCCGTGGCACCGCACGAGGCGAGACCTCTGGGCCGATGCCGCGCAAGAGGTCCTTCGGCTCGAGCTCGAGCGCGGCGCATATTCGCAACAAAGTCGGTAGATCGGGTGCACGCTCGCCGCACTCGAGTCGACTGATCGCGGCGCGGTCGAGTGGCGCCGCCGTCGAGAGCTCGACCTGAGTGAAGCGAGCGCGTCTACGAGCGCGCCGCAGGTTCTTCCCAAATGCCAAGATCTGTCCGTCGATCTCAATCTTGTCGGCTCCAGCCATGTCCGCATCATTCATGGCTGATTACAAAAGAGCCACTGAACAAGCACAACAATCGTCCTCTCTTGACTGGATGCGAAGTGATTGCTGGGAGGCTCACGATCGTGCGTCCAATGGATGTCAATGCGCGCTCACCGCGAACGGACGCAAAGCAATCTCCGAGGCAAACCGGCTCGCACTTGGCAGTTCTCGCATGCGCTCCGCTGCCGCATATGTGAAACACAGCTCGAGCACGACCCCGACAGTGGCCTCGGCCGCGATCGCTATTGGAGCGCTGGCGTTGGCGTGGGACACCAGTCCTGGCTCGAGCATCCACGTGTAGGCCTTCATCCCGTCGTGCGCAACCGCTGCCGCTTTGGAGCTGGCGGTCAGCGCGTCTATCAGAGCCAGGTGGGCGAAGGCGGGCTCGGAGGCGAGAAACTCGAGCAGTGTTGCGATCCCAGCCCGCACCGCGGTCGGCCAATCCTCCCGGGCCTCATAGGCTCGCTCGACAAGCGCAAGCGCCTTGCGGTGTCCGAGCTCGTATGCCACCAGGAAAGCATCCTCCTTGCCTGAGAAATGCTCATAGAAAGCCTGTACCGATACGGCTGCCTCTTGAACGATCTCTGGAATCGTCGTGGCCCCGAAGCCCTTTGCCGCGGATAGGTTTGCGAGTGCGTCGAGGATCCGCTCGCGTTGGTTGTGCACGACGAAGCTGCGCGATACGTTGCCCTCGCCTCGAGGCAACCCACGTCGCTCGGTCGCATGCGAGCCGAGCGATAGCGTTCCCGGAGCGCGACCGCCCACCGGGACGGTCGATCCGCTCTCGCGCCGGGAAACCAGTGTAGATTTAGCGCCGGCTTGCGGGACGTAGGAGCTGGCCCAGGCCGAGACGGCTGGTGCGAGCGATAGCAAGTCGCCACGACGCGGACGACGAACGCGTGCTCCACGTCGGGCCCGAGCGTAGAGGATGCGCAAGATCGCACCGACGATCGTCCTTGCCAACAGGTCAGCTTCGGTCGATTCCCTGCCCAGCACGCGGCGCAGGGGTTGGGCGAGCCTGTCAAGTGCGCGCTCGCGGCGTTCAATGCCCGTCGACCCGGCGGCGGTCAACTCAACGGCCAGGACCCTCAATGCGGCCGGACTATCGAGGGCCAGGGCAAAAAGCTCGTTGACCAATGCGTCAATCGTCTCGACCTCGTCCTGTGCGGTGTTCTCCAAACATTCCACGCGCGCAACCCATTCCTCGACGATTCCTTCGCTCATCGCAAAGAAGCATGCCTGCTTGTCGCCGAAGTACTCGTAGAAGGTCTTGCGTGATGCCACCGCCTTGGCAATCACATCTGCCACGACGGTTCCCGCATAGCCCTGCTCACCGATGCTAGTGAGCATTGCCTGGACCATCCTGGCGCGGGGATCGACCGCGGCGCGTGCGCCCTTGCGAGTCCTGCGGGCCGGTATGCGGCCAGCCGACGGAGAATTCGCTTTGCGTCCCTCGCGCTTGTTCACTGATCAACATTGTGACTACCAAGACCGATTCATGCGAACTGCTGACTGATGCGTCTAGCTCTTGTCAGACGCCGGCAGGTCGACGTGGCGCTTGAACGCTCACGAATCTGCCCGGTCTCAGCTGCAGTGGCCATGTCACTCGCCGCAGTCCCCTACCGTTGGTGAAGGCCTCCAGGGGCGTCGCCCACATGACCGGCCCCCAGGCAACTGCGTCAGGTCCGGACGTTGCCGGCAGCGTGGCCGGGTGGCGGCGCTGCAGTTGCCCCATGGCACACGCCAGATGATCTTGCCGGCGCCTCGGTTTCGCGGTGGGCGTCGAAGGCTGGCGCTAGGTTGGATGCCTTCCCTTTCCTTAGTGTCCATGAGTCGTTTAGCCGGCGTCGCTCGCCGCTTGCATATCGCAATTGCGAGAGTCAGAGACAGACATGCCATCCGTAGATGGTTGGTGTCGTCGTGGCTGTCCATCAAAAGGACCGGTGCAGAACGATTCTCGGCCAGCTTTCGCCGGCGACCTGCACCGATACGCCTCGCTCCGAGGCCCCTATAGGGGCCTCGGACATCTCTCGCGATCGCCCTACTCCTTCGTCGTGGCGCTTGACGATCTCCGGAAGTCGGCTTAGAAGGGGCGCTTCCGCGTGTCAACCATGCCGCGCCAGACACGGCACGGCCCGACAGTCAGGAGTTTGTCCATGTCGACTGCCATCTGCTCTTCGCCGCCAACAAGGCGCCGGCATTTCCCACAGCGAGACCCCCGTGCGTACTCTTGTCCGCTCTCCCCACGCTCTCGAGATCGCGATGGTATGGCCGCTACAAGTGGTTTGCTTGCCAGGTATCTCGATGCCGACGGTCGTACCCGCGAGCTGCTCACACTTCCTGGCCACGGCGGTAGCGTGCTAGTGCTGGATCGTGATGCGGCAACGCTGTGCGACCGGATGCTCGTGGCCCATCTCGCGGCAGATGAGCCACATGCGAACGCAGAGCTCATCTGCCGTCATTACATCGAGGACACCAGCGGGCGTTGGTGTCGACATATGTGCTCCGAGGATCTGGAGATCGCTCCGCTCGGCGGTGGCTCCAACTGTCTGCAACACGATTCTGCCTGGCAGGACGGACTCATAAAGGGGCGCGACGACAACGTCTATCGCATTTCGCTGGTTCAGAGTCAGCGCTCCATCCGGCAGTTGCGTTGGTGTCGAGGCTCCACAGGGAGTGGTGCTTTGTCATGGGACCAGACCAGTTTGCGCGAGGTCGTCGGCGCCGTCGAAAGCTATGACCCGGCTCGCACACTCACCGAACAGGCGATTGCGCGTCACCGCGAGGATCCAGGTATCTCCGTGACTCGTTTGCGCTCTGAATTCGATCGCGTTTGCTGCAGCCCTCTTGTACTGAACCGTCGCCTGCGCGAAGCCGTTCTCGATGCCGTGGATAGCGAGGGCGTCAGCATGAGCGAGATTGCTCTGCGCTGCGGAATCGTCAAGCGTGATCGCCGCGGCAAGGTCAGCGGTGAGACGAGCTGGCTCGCGCGGCGGATCGGGATCATGCCAAAAGGGGGGGAGAAGGCGATCACGCCGTGGATCCACAGCGATGTGCTCGCCGCGATCGCGCGCAAGGGGCTGCGCATCAGTCCTCGCGAGGTTGAAATCCAGTGAGCTCCCTTCGAGCTTCGACGGGACCGTCGATCGACGCCGCCGGTGACTCGCCCGACAGTTCGATTCTGCTCGTCGAGGGCGACCCATCGGTCGGTTGCGAGCTAGTCGAACAACTACGTGCCGACCGCTTCCAAATTGTGCTTGCCCGCACCGCCGAGCACGCGCGCGCCCTCGCTCGGGGACACCCGCTCCGAGCGGTCGTCCTCGGGAACCTCGAGCCGTCACGCGGCGCACTCGATCTACTGGAGGAGATCCGTTGTGAGGACAGGACTTCCCCCCGATCGGTCTGGGATGGGCGTCTGCCAGCCGTCGTCCTCGGCTCAAGTGCCGGCCAGCTCGAGCTCCTGCGCGCCTTCGACGCCGGCGCAGACGACTTTATTGCTCCTCCGGTCTCCTACCTGGAGTTGCGCGCACGCCTGCGAGCGTTGCTGCGGCGAGCCGAGGGCCATGCCGACAAGCGGGTTCTTTCGGTCGGCTCGCTCGAGATCGACACTGACGCACACACCGTACGCGTCAGTGGAACGGCCGTCGAGTTGTGCCGCTTGGAGTACGAGCTGCTTGTCCATCTCGCTCGCGAGCCGACCTCGGTCTGCTCCAAGCGTGAGCTGTTGTACGCGATCTGGAACCGTCGCAACGACGACGGCGCGCGCACACTCGACAGCCACGCCAGCCGTCTGCGCCGCAAGCTCGACGCGGCCGGAGCCGGTGGCTTTGTGGTGAACGTCTGGGGCGTCGGCTACCGCCTCATCTAGGACGTCGCTCGAGACGTTCTGGACTCATCTTGATGGGCTCCTGAAGCCCGCCATGCAAACGCAGCAGCGCGGCGGCCCTTGTAGCTCGCCGCTTCCTCGTTAACCCCGGCCGGTGCCAACCGGCTTACGGAAAAGGAACGGTTCATGCCAACCTCTCGATACACAAGCAAAGTTCTCGTCACCCCGCTCGAGCCCCTAGTCGAATCGCTCGACTGGATCGCCTCGACAACGCTTCACATTGCGATCGGAGTCGTCCTCGGTCTGATTGCGGTGCGAATCATGCGCCAATGTCGTCTGTGCTGGACGTGGGCGCTGTGGGCACTTGGGATCGTCCTATTTGCCCACTCCCTCCTCGAGGGTTGGGCAAATACGCTCGGTGCGGCCGCGACGTGCGCCATCGTACGTGGTCGTCACTGGCACGTGGAAGACCTCATGGCCGGCTGCGATCTGGTCGAGATCGCAGCTGAGCGGCGTGGTCCTCTAGACGCTCTGCGTGGACTCGCGCGCGCTTCGTTTGAGCGCATTGACTCATCCTCCAGCCACTGCCTTCAACGTGGCGAGCGTGTGCCGGTCGGGCGTGCCGAGAACGGCGAGGCAGTCCTGATCCCCTTGGGAAGGCAGCCGGAGGTAGGCACACACTGGTGGTGGGCGCTACCGGCTCCGGCAAGACGGTTACCGAGACGTGGCTGGCGGCACGAGCGATCGAAGCCGGGCTTGCCGCTGTCGTGCTCGACCCCAAGGGCGACACGCGCATGCGTGCGCAGCTGGCCGAGGCGGCGCAATCGGCCGGACGGGAGTTCATCGAGTGGACTCCTCGGGCTCCGTCCGTCTACAACCCGTTCGGTCATGGTGGCCCCAGCGAAATCGCCGACAAGGCGCTCGCGGGCGAGCGTTTCACCGAGCCCCACTACCAGCGCCAAGCGCAGCGCTATCTCGGCCACGCCGTACGCGCCCTGGCTGGCTCAGGCGTCGTCGTGAGTCTGCCGGCGCTCGTTCCGCAGCTCGACCCGGCGCACTTGGAAGTGCTTGCCCGAACGCTGCCCGAGCAACAGGCAGAGGCCACGTTCGATTACCTGGATTCGCTGATCCCTCGCCAACGCACAGACCTCGTGGGGGTACGCGACAGGTTGGCGATCATGGCCGAGGCGGATGTCGCACCTTGGCTCGACCCGGCGAATGCTGGAGCGCGGACATTCGACTTGCTCGGCGCGGTGCGGATGCGGGCGGTCGTCTATTTCGATCTGAAAGCCGACGCTCTGCCGCTATTGGCTCACATGCTGGGCGTGGCCATCGTGGGGGACCTGCAGACGACGATGGCCACGCTACAGGGCAATCCGGTCCCGACGATTGTCGTGATCGACGAGTTCGCGGCCATCGCCGCCGAACAGGTTGCGCACCTGTTCGGTAGAGCAAGATCGGCGGGTCTCAACCTCTTGCTCGGAACCCAGGAGCTCTCCGACCTGCGTCTGGATGGGCGCAGACAGCTGCTGGAGCAGGTGTTGGGCAACCTGTCGGCAATCGTCGCCCATCGCCAGGTTGTGCCGGAGTCGGCGGAGTTGATTGGGCGACTGGCCGGTAGTCGCGGGGCGTGGCGTGTCTCGCACGCAAGCGATGGCCGCTGGACGCGGACGCGTTCGTGTGCCCCGTTGCTGGCCTCCGAGGACATTCGCTGCTTGTCCCCGGGCCGGGCTGCGGTGATGGAGTTTGGGGGAGGCGCCTCGGCGCACATCGTCGAGGTCTTCTCGTCGATCAATCGTCCTGCGCCAGGCGCATCGCTCGTCGAGCGCCTCGTCTCGTGCTTGCGATCGCTCATCGCCTCGGCACGAGACGCCTGGCGCTGAAACAACCATCGCACCGATCTGGGACCACGTCGCAAAGCCGGTCCCAAGAGCGTTGCGAGTCACCTCGCGAGAGGGTCATCCCTCTGGAGTTCACATCGTCCAAGGCTCGGAACCCACCGTTCAGAGTCCAAGCTCCCAAACCAAAAGCAGGAGGACCTCATGAGACGACCAGATCGAGCACCAACGCCTGAGCAGACCGAGATCGCTCGCTGGACCGCATCGCTCGGAGCCATCACCGCCGAGGCCCTAGCCCACCGGACCGACGTGGGTGCCGCTCGGCGCGCGCGAAGCTGCTCTCGGCAGAGCGGCACAAACTCCTATCACGTGTGCGCCTGCTCGCAGGCCAGCCGTCGTTGTTCACGGTCACCCGAACAGGCCTGCGCGTGTGCGATGTGCGTGGCATCAAAACCTGCGAGGTGAGCGATACCCACGCAAATTACCTGGTCAAGTGCGCGGCGGTGGCCGCGTCGCTCGAACGTTGCTACCCCGCCGCTCGCCTTATCGGCGAGCGCGAGCTACGCCGCGACGAGCGTGAGTGGGAACACCCAATTGCAAGCGCGCAGCTAGGCGCGTCGCGAGGCGGCGAGAGTTGTCTTCACCGCCCGGATATCGTTCTCTGGCCAACGCCATCCGAGCACGATCTGCCGTTTGCCGTCGAGGTCGAGCTGACGATCAGTCCCCGCGGCGACTGATCGGGATCTGCCGCGCGTGGGCGCGCTGTCGTCGCGTCGCGGGAGTGCTCTATTTCACGCCGCCCAATGTCGGGCGAGCGCTCACGCGTGCCGTCGTCGAGGCGCGCTCGTCCGAGCATTTGGTGGTCGTGCCTCTTGGCACGCTTCTGGGTACGGATACGTGATCGGGCGCCCCCCACACTAGGGCCTATCGGGACAGTCCTAAGAGCGCCTATCAAAATGCGGGTGCGGCTGTGATGGTCGAGGGTCAAGCGGAGCAAGGACGCAGGGGCGAAGGCTTGGTGGCGCCAAGTCGAGTCCCGGGACACCGCTCCGCGAAGGCCAACGGCCGTCACAGATGTGCACGCATTTTGATAGGCGCTCTAAGCCAAAGGGCTCCGAGTAGCGGCTCTGCGGCACTAATTCGGCCCATGAAATCAAGCTGGAACGGGGTTTTCGGCCTGCTGCGCAGAGAAATGTCGCAAGCCTTGCCTATCTTCATCTACGGGGCGAGCAAACAGCAAAGGAGAACACCAATGTCCTACGCAAACATCAATCGCGTCGTGTTCGTCGGTCGCCTCACAAGTGACCCCGAATTGCGGGCCCTGCCCTCCGGTAGCAATG
>DATHNH010000129.1:0-4498 GCA_035486255.1 Solirubrobacteraceae bacterium
CTCTCCCAGCTCCGGCTCTCATTCTCGACGCTCTGCTTGCGATCGTCTCCGCTGCGCGCCATCACGACAATCCTTCGCTCTCGGGGAAGCCGAACATCAGGTTGAGGTTCTGAACGGCTTGCGAGGAGGTTCCCTTCCACAGGTTGTCGATCGCCGAGAGCACGACGATCTTGCCCGTGTGCTCGCTGAGCGCTACGTGCAAGCGACAGATGTTGGTTTCGCGTACGTCCCGCACCTCCGCGGGCGCCGGCGCGAGCTCCACGAACGGCTCGCCCGCATAGGCGTCCTCGTACATGACATCCAGCTCGTCTTGGGCGACGGGCCGCGTCGGAGTTACATAGCAGTCGACGAGCTCACCCTGGTCGAGCGGTACGAGGTGTGGGGTGAACTGCACGCGCAACTTCGAGAGGGCGCGGTCCAAACCGGAGAGCTGCTGCTCGATCTCGGGGGTGTGACGATGATGGACGATGTTGTACGGGATAATGTTCTCGCCGCTGTTGGAGAAGTGCGTCTGCCAGGTGGCGGAGCGTCCCGCGCCAGAGAGGCCCTGCTTGGCATCGATCACGAGATCGGCGATCAGACCGGCGCGCGCTAGCGGGGCGAGCGCAAGCAGCGAAGCGGTCGGATAGCAGCCCGGCGTAGCCACCAGAGCGGCGCGCGCGATCGCCGCGCGATGCAGCTCGGGCAGCCCGTAGACCGCTTCGTCGAGCAGCTCTGGGTGCGAGTGCGAGCCGTACCACTGCTCGTAGGTGGCGAGCTCGCGCAGGCGGAAGTCGGCGCTTAGATCACATACGCGTACGCCGCGAGCGCGCAGCGCCGCGACGACCGGGGCGGAGGCGGCATGCGGATAGGCGACAATCGCCGCGTCGACGTCGACGTGGCGGTCCAGGTCGAGCTCCTGCAGTTCCAGTGGCACGCGATAGCGCGGATACAGCCGGTCCAAGCGCCGGCCCGCATCGGTGCGTGCTGTGACGGTTTGCAGCTCGAACTCGGGATGGCGCCACAGCAAATGCGCGGCCAGCGCACCCGCGAAGCCGGTGGCGCCGGCGACGAGCACCCTAGGCATGCGCCCTACCTCCCGCGCGCACATACGCACAAGACGCGGCACCCTTCGCGCGTGACTCGACGACGCGGCCAAACTCCACAGGCATTTGCACGCACACGACGAGCGTCGCGGCCGAGTCAACCACGCAACTCACCCCCGAGCTCACCGAGAGCGGCAACGATCCGCTTGCGCACGGGTGTCACGTCCTCGTCGGTGAGTGTGCGATCGGGTGCCCTGAAAGCGAGCGAGAGGGCCAGCGAACGCTTGCCCTCGCCCACCTGCGGGCCGCTGTACACGTCGAACACTCCTACGGAGTCGAGCAGCACGCCCGCCCCTTCGCGCACCGCCTCGAGTATGCGTGCGGCCGGGACGTCCTCGGCGAGCACGACGGCCAGGTCTTGGCGCAACGCCGGATAGGAGATTACGTCGCGATAGGCGCTCTGGGTCGCGGCGATCGCAAGCAGCCGGTCGAGCTCGAGCTCCATGACCGCGGCGCCGTCGATGTCCCACTCGCGCGCGACGAGCGGGTGCAGCTCGCCCAACCAGCCGATCTCCTGGCCACCGCACAGAACGTTCGCGCAACGGCCGGGGTGTAGGAACGGCTGCACGCCGGGGCGGCAGTCGAGCTGCACCCGCAACGCCGCGCCGAGGGCTTCGAGCACGCCCTTGACCGCGAACACATCGGCGCGAGCAGGGTCGGGAGCGCCCCAGGTCACGGGCGCGACCCTTCCGCTGAGCAGTACCGAGAGCGACTGATGCTCGCGCACACCTGTCTCAGCGTCCGCCGCGTGCGAGCCAATCCGCTGGTCGTCGAGTCCAAGCGTCGCGTCCTGGTCTACGGCGTCCTCGGGTATGCCAACGCTGGTGTGCGCGGCCGACTTGTCGCCATCCAGAACGAACAATGTTCCAACCTCGAACAGCCTCAAGTCGGCCATACCGCGTGCTGAGTTGTGGGCGGCGACGTCGAGCAGCGATCCGAGCAGAGTGGTGCGCAGCAGCGATTGGTCGTCTGACAGCGGGTTTTCGAGGATCGGAGCACGCCTGCGCGGATCGTCCCGCGCGAGTCGCAAGCGGTCGTGGAGTGACGGTGCGGTGAACGTCCAGCCGACCGCCTCGTACAGGCCGCGCCCGACGAGCGCATCGACAGCGCGACGACGCAGCTGCTGAACCGGAGAGAGACGGCCGTATGCACCGCGGCGTGCCGGCAACGTCGCCGGGAGCTCCGCCAAACCGTGGATCCGGGCAACCTCCTCGATCAGATCGGCCTCGCGGGTCACGTCCTCGCGACGTACAGGCGGGACGGTTACCTCGAGCGCTGTATCACTCCCTCCCTGCACACCCTCTCCTTGCACACCCCTACCCTGCACACCCCCTTCTTGCACACCCGCGCTTTCACTCTTTTGCAGGTCGCCGAGCTCGTCCACCTCCGCGACGGCGAAGTCGAGCGCGCGCAGGATCTCCGCCTGCCGCGCACGCGCCACGGGCATACCCAGGATCGCTTGCACGCGCCGCTCGCGCAAGCGGATCGTCTGTGGGGGTGGCCCCTCTGGCGCCGTGTCGATCGTCCCTGCGACGACGGTTGCGCTGCACAACTCGATCATCAAGCGAGTGGCAAGCGCCTGCGCGTACATGCACTGCTCGGGGGCAAGCCCCTTCTCGAAGCGCGAGGAGGCCTCGCTGCGCAGACCGAGGGCCCAAGAGGTGCTGTGGATGTTGGGCCCGCTCCAATTGGCGACCTCCATCAGCACACGCCTCGTCTCGGGCTGCACCTCCGATCGCTCCCCGCCCATGATGCCGGCGATCGAGGTGGGTCCCTCCGCGTCCTCGATCACGACCATCTCGCCGTCGAGCTTGCGCGACTGCCCGTCGAGCGTCGTGACCTGCTCGCCTTCGTGGGCACGCCGGACGGTGAGCCGGGCACCCGCGACCCGGTCGAGGTCGAAAGCATGCAGCGGCTGCGCGCACAGCAACATCACATAGTTGCCGATGTCGACGACGTTGTTGATCGGACGCTGCCCGGCGGCTGACAGACGCGCCTTCAGCCAGGGCGGCGATGGTCCGATCGTGACGTTCTCGAACACGCGCGCGGTAAAGCGAGGACACAGCTCGGGACACTCGACCGTCACCTGGGCAATCGTCAGAGGACCCTCGCTGCCGGGGTCCCCTGCCCACGGCTCGGGCGCGAGCGCGGCGCCCGTAGCGGCATGCAGCTCGCGCGCAACCCCGTAGATCCCCAGACAGTCGGGCCGGTTGGGCGTGATCTCCAGCTCCAGCACGTCCGTCGAGATCGCGAGCACGTCGGCGAGCGGCGTGCCGGGAGCGAGCTCCGCGTCGAGGATCAGCTCGTCGAGCACCATGATGCCGCCGTGGTCGTCGTCGATCTCGAGCTCGTCGGCGGCAAGGATCATGCCGTTGGAGGGCACCCCGCGCAGCTTCGCGGCCTTGATCTTGGTTCCGTCGGGCATCAGCGCGCCCGGCAATGCCACCGCCACGGTCTGCCCGGCGGCGACGTTCGGTGCCCCGCACACGATCCCGGCCGGCTCGCCCTCCCCCACGTCCACGGTGCACACTTTCAGCCGGTCGGCATCGGGATGAGGCTCGGCTGTGAGCACCCGACCCACGACGAAGCTCTCGACGGAGGGGACACCGTGATGGAGGATCGTCTCCACCTTCGTGCCGGTCATCGTCAGCCGCTCCTCGATCTGAGCGGTGTCGAGGTCGGGATCGCAGTATTCGCGCAGCCAGTTCAGCGGAACCCTCATCCGAACTGCTCCAGGAAGCGCAGATCGTTTTCGTAGTAGAGGCGCAGGTCCGGAATGCCGTGCTTGAGCATCGCGATCCGCTCGACTCCCATGCCCCACGCGTAACCTTGCACCCGCTCGGGGTCATAGCCAGGGGTGTTGTGCTCTGTGGTGGGCACATATGAATAGACGTTCGGGTCGATCTCCCCAGCTCCGAGCACCTCGAGCCAACCCTCGCCCTTGCACAGCGGACAGCGCGATCCGTCTCCCATGAATCCCTTGCCGGCGCAGTGAAAGCAGGAAACGTCGACCTCGACGCTCGGCTCGGTGAACGGGAAGAAGTGTGGGCGCAGGCGCACGTCGCGCTCGTCTCCGAACACGGTCTTGGCAAATGCCAGCAGCGTGCCCTTCAGATCCGCGAGCGTGATGTCCTCGTCGACCGCCAGGCCCTCCACCTGATGGAACTGAGGAGTATGAGTGGCATCGCTGTCGGGCCGATATACGCGGCCCGGAATAACCACATACAGCGGCGGTGGATGAGCCTCCATCGCGCGGATCTGCATCGGTGAGGTGTGCGTGCGCAACACCAGGTCCTCGGGCGCGCCGAGCCGCGATTCGCCATCCGATCCGAGCGGCCCCACCCGTATGTCGGGCGTGACGGAGCGATCGGCGCCGGACCGGCATACATAGAACGTGTCGGTCTTGGCGCGAG
>DATHNH010000130.1:0-2083 GCA_035486255.1 Solirubrobacteraceae bacterium
GCCCGAAGCGCGGCGTCCGCGAACCCAAGATGCCAGTCGACATGAGCCTGATAGGCACGGGCGAAGACATGAATGTTGACCCCGCGCGACAAGGCATTTGCGGGATCGCCGGCATGAAGGATCTTTGCATTGCTGATCTCCAGGTGTTCGCGCGCCGGTCGGTGTTCGCCCTGGTGGAATAGATTGAACGCAAGGGCATTGTGCGCGTCTGCCTGCATCACGAGATCGTCGCCTTGCTCGACCAGGTCGACGAGCTCGGAGCCCAGCTCGCTCGTGCGCAGGATGTGACCGCGCACGTGATTCACGTAACACAGGCCGCGCAATGCTCTGGCGAGGTGGCGACGGTGTCCGTACCGTCGCGCGAGATGCTCCGCTCTGGCGTGTGCCGTCTCGACCTCTGGAGCGCTAAATCCTCTTGTTGCGGTCAGCGGGGGCCCCAGTGCAATCTGCACCTCAAGCTCGCGGCGCAACTGCTCATCGGTGGACGGGCGGTTCCCGAGCATCTCGAGGGCCGTGGTCAGATGACTTATCGCCTCCCTGTTCGCCGATCGGCCAACCGCCAGCTGTCCGGCCCGTAACCAAAAGTCGATCGCCCGATCGGCAAGCCCGGCTGCGGTCAGATGGTGCGCAAGGAGCTCGGGCTGACGCGCGACAAGGTCGGCGAACCGCGCCTCAAGGACGGCAGCAATCCGGCCGTGGAGCTCGCTCCGTCGGCTCTTAAGCATCGAGGCGTAGGCGACGTCCTGGACCAGCGCATGCTTGAACGCATAGACCGCCTCGGGCGGCGTGCCGCGCTGAAAGACGAGCTCTGACTTCACGAGCCGGGCGAGCGCCTGGTCAAGATCTGCCGGTTCTCGTGCAGCGACTGCATCGAGGAGCTCGTAGGTGAACTCACGGCCGATGGCGGCGCCGACCTGGACCAAATCCTTGGCCGAAGCCAGGTGATCGAGGCGAGCCATGAGAGAGTCCTGCAGGCTCGCCGGAATGGCAAGCGCGCCACGCGACGCGACCAGCGCGAGACCCTCGGGCGTGTTGCGCAGCATGCCTGACTCCAGCACGGACTTGGTGAGTTCTTCGATGAAGAGCGGAACGCCTTCGGTCTTCGCGACGATCTCGTCCACCACTGCCGGAGGAAGGCGGCGCCCACCTGACGTTTGCTCGACAAGAGCCGCCGCTGTCCGGCGCGCGAGGCGATTGAGCGTCAAGGCCGTTACATGCGGGAAGGACGGCCAGCGCGGCGTCATCTCCAGCCGGAACGTGATGATAACGAGCACCTGCAGGCGCTGGGCCCGTTCCAAGATCAGCCCGAGAAGCTCTATCGATGTCGGATCGAACCAGTGCGCGTCCTCAAGCACTGACAGAACTGGCCGCCGTCGGGCCAGGCCTTCGAGCTGTGCGAGAAGCACCTCCAGTGTCTTCCGCTTCTGGGTCTGCGGCGAGAGGTCGAGCGGCGGGTATCGACCGTCCATCGGTATGCCGAGGAGAGCCGCGATGAGTGGGACGGCTTCGGTGAGATCGTCGGTCCCTTGGGCAAGCAAAGACACGAGCTTGGAGAGCCGCATCGGAGGTGTGTCGTCACGCTCGAATGCCGCCGCTCGCTCGAGCTGGTCGACGAATGGCCAGAGCACGGTATTGGCGTGGTAGGGCGAGGCACGGTGAGAGATCCGAGTGTGCGGCTCGTCGGCGATCCGCTCTCGGAGCGCCTCGATGAGTCGCGACTTGCCGATCCCGGCCTCCCCGGCAAGAAACATCGCCTGACCCTCGCCGCTCTTGGCGAGGAGCCAGCGCTCGAGGAGAAGTTCCAATTCCCGCTCTCGCCCAACGAGCGGGCTAAGGGCCGCCGTGTGGAGTGCCTCGAAGCGGCTCTCCGCTGCGCCCGTGCGGACGATCCGCCAAGCGTTGATCGGTTCTCCGAAGCCCCGCAGCTCGCATGGTCCGAGGCCCTCGACCTCGAACAGCCCGCCGATCAGGCGCCGTGTTTGCTCAGCGACGACGACTTCGCCGCTCCCGGCCACGGCCTGCAGGCGGGCGGCGAGGTTCGGGGTGTCGCCGACGACCGCTTCCTCCTGCGCCGCGCCCGTGC
>DATHNH010000131.1:0-22264 GCA_035486255.1 Solirubrobacteraceae bacterium
GAAGCTCGGCGAGCGCGCTCCCGTAGCCCATCAGCGAGTTGGCTGGACAGCTCTGTGGTCCTGAGAGTTCGAGCGTCGTGACTGGGCACGCGTCGATCCCGAGGCCGCTCAGCTCGACGTTCAGGCCGGCGGGATAGCGTAGTTCTCCCTGAACGAGGGGAGGCGGGACCAGTTCGGTGGTGGGCGTGATCTGGACGCGCAAGCGGAGCGTAGTCGCGTGCCCCAGGATCTCGGGGTCGAAGGCGGCGCGCAGGCTCACCGACGGCGTGCCGAGCGCGCTCGTCGGCAAACACGCGGCAACCGTTGCCAAACAGGCAGCGACCACCGCCAAGCTCCTCGCCAAGCGCTGCGTGGGCGACGCGTTCGAGGCCGCCGCTACCGTCGAGGGCACTTGTGCCACCGCCGTCGGCCATGGTCTTTCTCCGCTTGGAGCACGCCATCACACTCTCAGTAAGAGAGCCTCCCCGTCGTTTGCACGATCAGGGAGAAGGTCCTGCGGTCGAAGGTGCCGTAGAGGCGGGTGCGGCCGTGGATGTGGTCGTAGCGACCGCTCCCGCTGGTGATCAGCAGGGCTCCGCTGAAGCTCTGATAGCGCCCGCTGCCGTGCGGAGTCGCGCTGCCTTGGCCAACGATCGATCCATCCGCGGTGTAGATCGTGCAGCTGCCTCTGAACAGCGAGCCGATGGTGAGCTTCGCGCGCATGCGACCGGGCAGCGAGCCGCTCGCCGAGCCTTCCTCGTAGAGGAGCGATTCGTCTTGGTGGATCAGGTGCAGGTGAGCGGTATCGGTGCCGTCGATCGTGCGTGCGGCGGATGCGCCTGGATCGCTCGCACTTGCGGGGGCCTGGATGGTCGCGCTGGTCGACAACGCCGCCACCACGACGATCGCGAGAGAGAGCGCGCCGCGTCCGACTCCGCTGAAGCTCTTCATCTCCTGCACCCTCCCGACCGGTAGGCCCTCTCGCAAGTGACGCGACTTGCTCTCGCGTGCCACGTCGTTGCGCCACTGTCTACAGACATGATGTCAGGGGCGAGGTCGTGTGTAGTCATCTCAACCTTCCCTCACGCGGACAGGAGACGGTGCTTGACGATCAGCCGCCGCGTGCGCTGGGCGGGCACGACCACGCGCCCGGGCCTGAGGCCGAAGCCGTCTCGTTCGATCTGGCGCAGGATCTCTCGATAGAGGGCCGCTGAGAGAGCCATCGCTCGGCGACCGTGGCGGAGCAGCGGTATTGCGCCGAGGCCCTCCTCGTAGAGCGCGTCGGCGTGGGCGATCTGCTCGCGCAGCAGTGCTTCGCGGCCTCCCGGCGCGGGGAAGCCGAAGCGCTCGATCGTGGTGCGAGCGATATAGAGACGGCCGTTGGAGAGGTCCTCGTCGATGTCGCGCAGGATGTTGGTCACCTGCATCGCCCTGCCGAGCGTGGCCATCTTCGCCTCGGCTTCGCGCTTGTCCCCGGCGGCGCTTCCCGTCACTCCGAGCAGGCTCACGAGCATGATCCCCACCGAGCCGCCGGCCTGCTGGCAGTAGCGCGCGAAATCCTCCTCGGTATCGATGCTCGCGCGCGTGATGTCGTGTCGCATCCCTTCGCAAAAGTGAAGCAGCGCATCGCGCGGAAGCGGATGGCGTCGCTCGAGCTCCGCGAGCGCCCGTGTCTCCGGGCTATCCGCCTGCCGCTCGCCTGCCCAGCGCTCGAATGCCCGGACTCTTTGCATCGCCCGTGGATCGTCCTCGTCGACGAGGTCGTCGAGCGTGCGCAGCACGCCGTACAGGCGCTCGACGTCCTTTCTCGTCTCGGCGGGCAACAGCCGCAGCCCTGGCGCGAAGGTGCTCCCGTCGGCAGCGGTCGCATTCCTGCCGACGAGGGGTGAGTTGACAGATGGGGAGGTTGGCACGTTCATCCTCATTGCGTGGAGAAGGCTGCGCTGGGCTGGAAGCTCGTAACGCGCAAAGCCGCGATCAGCGAGGCTACGAGTGAGATTCCCACGGCGATCGCCACGGTGCGCAGCCCCAGTTGCCATGCGGGCGAGAACTGGACGGGGGAGCCCGTCGTGTGCTGCAGCCAACCGTCGATCAGGTATTGGCCTGCGAGGCCCGCGGCGATGCCGATCGCGCAACCGCCGAGCAGCAAGCTGCCGCTCTCGTAGAAGATCAGTCGCGCGAATTGGCTGAAGCCCATGCCGATCGACATCAGCGAGTTGAATCGTCCACGGCTCTGCCAGACGGCGGCCATCATCAGCGCCACCACGGAGACGATCGTGGTGATGAGCACGACGATCGTGGTGTCATTCAGCCTCGACAGCGTGTTTCCCAGCACCGAGCCGACTTCCGCTCGCCGTTCGCCGTCGGTCTGGGTTGCCAGCGATGAGCCGGGCGGCAACGCCCGTTCGACGAGCTGCTTGCCGCGTGCGATCGGGATGCCGGGCTTCAACATGACGGCTAGCTCGGTTGCCTTGTCGCTCATCCACAGCCTCGCGTGTTCGTCCGCGTTCATGACCACGGCGCCCGACAGCCAGCCGTAGTTCGCGGTGGTCGCCGCGAGACGAAAGCTGGTCTCTCCGGACGGGGTGGGGAGGGTAAAGCGCTGGCCGAGGCGCAGATGGTCTTCGCGCGCGATCGTTTGGCTGATCGCCGCCCAGCCGCCTTCGCGCAGACGCCGGTCGGCGCTCTGCAACGATCCTTCGAGCAGTTGGCTCGGGACGATCTGCGCCGGCTGCCGCGAGGGGACGCCGAGGACCCATACTCGCCGCCCGGGCAGATCCAGGAAGGAGTCCTGCCAGGCCAGCACCGAGCGCACGACGCCGAGTGCCTGCAGACGGCGCTCGGCTTGCGCGTAGGCAAATGGCTGGGTGGTGTAGATGTTCTCGCGTCCGCCGGGCTTGACCCACAGGCTCGCGTTCGAGAGCAAATCCGTGGCGCCCCGGCGTACCGCGCCTTGCACGTCGGAGACCGAGCCGCCGATCACGATCATCAAGAAGGCCGCGATCGCGCCTGTGGCCAGCAGCGCCACCGGGCGGGTCGGCGCGCCGCGCAGCTCGGCGACCGCGAGGCGCGCCGCCGGGTCGCCCGAGCGCCGCGACACGGTACGGGCCAACTCGAGCAGGCAGCGTGCGGTCATCGGCAGACAGATCACGATGCCCGCCGCGAGGCCGACCAGCGCCACTACCGTGCTCGCCGGCCTCGACAGCGCCGCGAGCACGGACAGGCAGATGAGCGCAAGACCGCAGAGAAAGACGCCTCGATCGGAGGCGCGCAGCCGGCGGGAGAACGAGAGCATGCTTCCCGCTGCTTCGGGCCGGGCCGAGGCGCTGCCGCGCAGTATCGCAAGCGCCGGCAGGATCGCCGCCGCGAACGCCGCGAGCATGCCGCCGGCGAGCGCGATCGAGACCGTCTGCGCCGTAACCACTCGTTGGGGCCCGACGGGGAACGCGGCGGTGATGTATCCGGGTACGCTGTGGTAGGCGATCAGCGAGATCGCCTCTCCCGCGAGCAGCCCGAGAGCACAGCCGGCGACGCCGAGAATCAGCGCGTCGAAGGCCAGCGAGGCGAGCACCATCGAGTCGGGTGTGCCGGTCTCGATCAGGTGGACGATGAAGCGCCGCCGCTCCTCGCTAGCCAGCAGCAGCGCATTGTAGGCGAGGATCATCCCTGCGACGAGGCTGATCACGCTGAACAGCAGCGTCACCTGGCTTTCCGAGGCGGCGGCATTGTTCAGCAGCTTCGCTTCGGTATCGATCGAGCGTGGGTTCGAGACGGCGCCGAAGCGCGCGCTCAGCGCGCGGCGCAGCGCGCCTTCGCTTCCCGGCTTGGGCTCGATCAGCACACGCGTCACACGCCCCGGCAGCCCGGCCAGGGACTGCACGATCGCAAGCGGTGCCGCGGCGATCGGGCTTTGCGCCGCGGCGCCGATCGTGCCGCTGCCCACAGTCGCGGCGAGCGTCATGTGTTCGGTGCGACCGTCGATCAGGACGGTGACCTTGCCGCTCGTCCGCGCGCCGATCGCCTTCGCCGTGGGCCCGGTGAGCAGCAAGAACCCTTGGTGCGCGCCTTCGCCGGCGTGCTCGAACGCCGTCGAGAGCCCGCCCCGCAGGGCGCTGATCTGTTCGGTTGCGCCTATCAGCGTCAGCGTGCGCTGCCCGGCGGGCCCGACGGCGGTGATCGACTGGGTGAGGATCGGAGCCGAAGCCTGTACGCCGGCCATGCTCTGCACTTCTTCTGCGACGCGCTGGTCGAAGCCTTCGGGCCCGCGCGCGGAGAGTTCGAGCGTCGCTTCGCCCGCGACCCCGTGCGCGACCTCTTCGAAGGAGCTCGTGATGCTGTGATGGGCGACCTGGACGGCGAACAGCAGTGCTACGCCGGCGGCGATGCCGACTACGGCCATCAGCTCGCGTAGCGGCTGCACGCGCAGATGGCGTCGGTAGAAGAGCAGCAGGGTCCGCAGGTAGCCGATCATCGGCGCACCTGTGTCTGCGCCGGCGCCGCGACCTCGCTCAGCCGCCCGTCACGGATCGAAAGCACCCGGTCGGCGTAGCGCACCGCGCCCGCGTCGTGCGTCACGAGGATCGTGGCTGCGCCGCGCTCTCGGGCCAGGGCACCCAGCAGCTCGAGCACGGTGGCCCCTGTCTCGCTGTCGAGGTTGCCCGTGGCCTCGTCGGCGAGGATCAGTTTCGGCTCGCCGACGAGCGCCCGCGCGATCGCGACGCGCTGCTGCTCGCCGCCCGAGAGCCGCTCCGGGGTGTGAGCGGATCGGCGCGTGAGCCCGACCTCGTCCAAGGCGGCACGCGCCCGCCTGCGCGCTTCGCGGTGATCGACCCCGCGAAGCAACAGTGGGATCGCCGTGTTCTCCTCGGCGGTCAGGCCCGCCGCCAGGTTGAAGCTCTGAAAGACGAAGCCGAGCTCTGTGCGCCTGTAGGCGAGCGCTTTCCGTTTGGAGAGCGTGCTCAGATCGCGCCCGTCGAAGCGCACGCTGCCGCCGTCTGCGCGCAACAGCCCGGCTGCGAGCAGCAGCAGCGTGGTCTTGCCCGAGCCGCTCGGGCCGAACAGCGCGACGAACTCACGCGCATACACGCGCATGTTCACGTCCCGGACCGCATAGATCATCTCGCCGGGGCTCGCGTAGCGCTTGTGCGCCCCCTCGAGCTCGAGCACCGGGGGCGGCTCGGGATGCTCGAGCGTCGTCATGGGCCCGACGTGCTTGGACTCAAGCATCGGCCGCGGCTCGGCGCGGCTGCCCCGGGAACTGGTAGACCCTGCCGTACTCGCTCGTCCGAGCGGCGTTGACCAGTTTGCCCTCGCTCAAGTAGAGGACCGGATCGGCTCGGATCAGCGCCTCGATGTCGCTGTCGGCGATCAGCACGGCGACCTTTGCCTCGCGTGCGAGGGAGGACAGCAACACCATGATCGCCTCCTGCTCGACCAGCGAGAGGCTGCTCGCCGGGCCGTCGGCGAGCAGCAGTCGTGGTTCGATCACAAGCGCGCCGGCGATCGCGACGCGCTGACGCTCGCCGTCGGAGAGCTCTTGCAGCTCCATGTGCGCGCATTGGTCCGCCTCGCACGCAAGCAGCGCCTCGCGCGCTCGCCGCTTCGCGCCGCGATGATCGCAACCGTCGACGAGCAGCGGAAGGGCCACGTGGTCGAGTACGCTCAGCCGGCTGCACGGGGGTTGCGCCCACACGCACGCGATCTCGCGGCGGCGCAGGCGCATCCGCTCGGCGCTCCCCATCCGGTCCAGCCGCGTCCCGTTGTAGAGGACTGCGCCGCTGTCCGGCGTCTGCAGGCCGGCGGCGATGCGCAGGAGCGTTGTCTTGCCCGAGCCGCTGGGACCGAACACCCCCACGACCTGCCCGCGCTCGAGCTCGAGTGAGACGTCGTCGAGCGCCACTCGCAGTCCGCCAGAGCCGTGATAGCGCTTGGATATCCGCTCGAGTGAAAGGATCATTGCTCGGGTCGCATGTCTTGCTCGCTCGGTCGGGTGCCACCATCGCCACGCTCCGAGCCGGCGATTCTCCCGAACAGCTCTCTGCGTGCGTTGCCGCGATCGCGCCGCCTGCCCTCCACGTCCGCGTCTGAGCGCTCACGTTCGCCGGGCCAGACCGCCTCTTGATCTGCCAGCCAGGAGAGGATCTCGCGCGCGTGCGCGGCCCAGCGCAGCTCTCCCTCGAGTTGGAAGATGTCGGCGCTGAGGTTCAGCCGCAGCAGCAGATGATCGGCGCGCAGCAGCGACCCATCCGCCGGCAGCTCCTCGCGCAGCCGGGCGGTTTCGGCGAGTCGCTCAACGCACTCCCGCTCGTAGGCGTCGACCTTGGTGAGCGCCTCCTCCAGCCGTTGCGGGCCCGCGAAGGTGATCTTCACCAGCAATGGCCTGCGGCACAGCCGCACCGCGTCGGAGCTCTGATCGAAGAAGCGCTCGAACTCCACGACGCCCTCGTCCGTTATCTCGAACACGTGTCGGTGCTCGTGATCGGGCGAGGTCTCGTGGACGCGCTCGATCAGCCCGTCCTTCTCGAGTGCCTTGATCGTCTGGTAGAGCTGGCCCGAGTTGACCTTCCACGCCGGACCGAGTCGCAGCTTCAGCTGGTCGGCGAGCTGATACGGGTACGCCGGGCGGTCAAGCAGCAGTCCCAGTAGCGCGTGCTTCGCCGACATGCGCACCCTCCACTCCCCCGCGGGTCCCTGAATGGAGCACCATTGTTGCCCTCCGCATCGCCGCCATCATACACCTCCCTGACGAGGGCGCCGACCACGCTCGCCTCGCCGCGCCGCTCGAAATGCCTGTGTTAACGGTATTGACCCACACTGCCGGCAATAAATAGGCTGGTTGCGAAGGGTCTAGGAATAGGGGAGTACGCCCCTCGATGGAGGGCCGGGCCGAGAAGCCCCGGTGCTCAGATCTGAGACCTGTCCACTGGGAACACAAAGGGGAGGGGTGAGCAGGTTGCGAAAGAAGCGTGGGCAGAAGGCCATCTTGGATGTCGCGTCCCCTCTCCAGCGGCTTCCAAGAATCCTTGACGCGGCATTGCGCCCGGCGTCAAGCAACCGGGCGCCGCGACCCGTGGACCCGGGTCGCGGCGCCCCAACACGGCTCATGCCGTTGTGGCGCCGCAGGGCGTCTGCTGTGGACGATATTGATCTAAGAATTGGGGGAATTCCCCTCTATCCCCGGGGAGGGAACCTCTGATGCACGTTCGTGGGCTGACCTTGGCGGGCTGCGTCTCGCTGTTTATCGCGGTAGGCATGTTGTGGCTGCTTGCCTGCAGCGCTTTTGCGAACCTGCCGGACAACCGTGCCTATGAGATGGTCAGCCCGGTCGAAAGGGGAGGGACCAGCTTCCTCCCGGATCTCGTGGTGAGCGACGCGAGCGGCGAACACGTGATCGTCGACGGCGGGGTCGCCAACGCGCTGCTGGCAACGCCTGTCTCGTGGATGCTCGAGACGCGTGGGACGACGGGCTGGAGCGGAGTGCAGATCGGACCCGCGCCACCTGCTGAAGAACCGTATCTCACGCAGAAATTTACGGCCCTCAGTGCCGTGAGCGAAAATTTCTCGCGCTTTGGGTTTCAGACCTTCATGTCGCTCGATCCGCGCGATACGAGCGCTACGCCCGGCACGCCCGCGGGCACCTCGGATGTGTATGTCCGCAACGGCCCCACAGGTCCTCTGGAGTGGGCTTCGGGGCCACCCGAACCGCAGGTAAAGGTCACCGAAAACTATGGTGAATGTGGGAATATCATCCTCTGTGCCCAAAACAATGCGTTTTTGGCAGGCGCGTCGACCGATCTAGACGACGTGGTCTGGAGTCAGGACCATCCGCTGGTGGCCCCGCCGGCGTCGCTGCCAGGCTCCCCCGTCGATACTCACACAAAGGGGAACGAGGTGTACGAGTCGGTGAACGGGGCCGATCAGCAGCTGGTCGGCCTTGTGCCCGCCGCCGGCTCCGAATGCGGCCCTTCGCATGGGAGCTGTGTCGTGCCGCCGTGCGGCGCGGGGATGGGGAACTCCCTCGGTGCCAGCTATCCCGTGTTCCGTTTTCCCTACTTCAGTACCGATACCGTCCAGGGCGCCGTCTCGGGCGACGGGTCGCAGGTTGTCTTCACGAGCCCCGATCCTGGCACGGAAGGCGAAGAAGGCTGCACCGAGCCGGAGATCTACATTCGCGAGGAGGGCACGAGCACCGTGCGGGCCTCCGCTTCGGAGAAGGCGGGCGGCGACCCGCATGGTCCGCGCCAGAAGGTGTATGTGGGCTCTGCCGAGGAAAGCGGAAGGATCGACACCGTCTTCTTCACCTCCAGCGAAGAGCTGACCGATGACTCGAACACCGGCAGCGAAGACCAGGGCAACGACCTCTACGCCTACAGCCTCGAGACCGGAAAGCTGACCGACGTAACGCCCGACACCAACCCCGAAGACGCCAACGGCGCGAGCGTAACCGCCTTCGTCGGGTCCTCCACGGACGGCAGCCTCGTCTACTTCAAGGCGTCGGGTGTCCTGACGAAGGCCCAGAACAGCCTGGGTGAGAGCGCGCAAGAGGGTGGGAGCAACCTGTACGTGTACGACGCCGCGAGCGGCACGACGAGGTTCATCGGCCCGGGCCCCGAAGTCTCAGGTCTGAACATTGTTGGGGGGGGAAGGGGTACCTCGACTACGCCCAATCTCACTTCCGAGGTGACGCCCGACGGACGGCATTTCGTGTTCGTCGCCAGCGAAAACCTCAGTCCTTACAACCAGCAAGGCAACAGCGAGGTATACCTCTACGACGCGACCACGAACGGGCTGGCATGCGTCTCGTGTAACCCGTCGGGTGCGGCGCCGGCCGGGCCCGCCACGCTGCCGCAGGAATCGCCCGAAGGGTATGCGGATGGCTACGAAGTCCCGGCGACGATGCCAAGGTCACGTGCGGTCAGCGACGACGGGAGTCGTGTCTTCTTCAACTCGCCCGACCAGTTGACAACGGAAGCACCATCGCCGACACCGGGGAAAGCGTTGGAAATACTGGCAGCCAAGCCCTACAATGCGCTCGAACCGAACGCTTATGAGTACGAGGATGGTCACCTCCATCTCATCGCGGCGGCGGCGGCGGTATTGACGGTGACGCCGAGCGGTGACGATGTGTTCTTCGACACGCTTGCGCAGCTCGTCCCGCAGGACAGGGACGGAGCGCCCGACATCTATGACGCGCGGGTCGATGGCGGCTTCCCGACGCTGGCGGCCCCGGAGTGCTCTGGCACCTCGTGCCAGGGTGTGCCGGCGACGCCGCCGATCTTTGCGACGCCGCCGAGCGTGACGTTCAACGGTGTCGGGAACTTCCCGCCCCCGGCGCCTGAAGCGGGCGTAAAGCCGAAGCGCAAGTCCAAGCCCGCCAAGTGCAAAGCGGGCTTCGTAAAGAAGCACGGCAAGTGCGTCAGGAAGTCAAAGGCGAAGAAGTCGGCGAAGGGGAGAAAATAGACATGCTCAAGCGATCCATTGCCCTCTTCGCGGTTCTGTTTGCCGTGCTGGCGTCCCAGTCCTCGCAGACGCTGGCGGCAAACGCACCGGCTTGGAACATCACGGGATTCTCCAACCCGACCAACTTCCCGCCCAACAGCACAGGCGAAGCAAGGGGCGCCCGTAATGGAGAAGTAGGAGGAAATGAAATTGTCTTCATCGCCCGCAACCTGGGTGACACACCGATCAGCGGGAGCGTGAGCCCGATTGAGGTGAATGTGGGCCTCGAAGGCGTGACCGCGACGGGGATAAGGCCGACTCGTCACGAATGGGCGGGCTATATGGTCGGCGCCGAATGCACTCAGCCGGCGGGGCCTTGCAAGTATGACGGGACTCTCCAGCCCGGCCAGTCCCTCGCCTTTGCCGTGACGGTCGACACGGGTGCGCCTGGAACGGCCGCGAGCACGGCGAGCGTCTCGGGCGGCGAAGCCGCCGGCCAGCCTGTCGTCGCCGCGACCGTCAAACAGCAGTTGACGGTCAGCTCCTCGCATGCACCGTTCGGCATCCAGTCGGGCAGCCTGCTGGCCGAGTTCGTGGACGCGGACGACGGGCCCGAGACGCAGGCGGGATCGCATCCCTACAACCTGACCGTCGACTTCGCCCTCAATGACTATGTGGGGCATCCCAATCTGACGGAAATCATCCCCTCTGAAAACATCAAGGACGTAGCGGTCGAATTGCCTCCCGGAGTCGCCGGCAACGAGCTGGCGCTCGGGCAGTGCGCGACCGTCGTCCTGACGGGCGCGAAGTGCCCGGGTTCAAGTCAATTGGGATTCATCAAAATCACGATCGCCGGCGGAGTTGGCGTCGGTGGCGGGATATGGGGTCTCTTCAACATGAAGCCCGACAACGGGCACACCAACGAACTCGGATTCAGCGCGGACGGGCTGTTTGCGGTGCACATGCCCACGACAGTGCGTACCCAGAGCGATTATGGACTGACCAATATCTCGCAGGACATCCAGAACTCACTTGGCGCGATCGATACGATCGAATCGCAGGTGTGGGGTGTGCCGGGCGACTCCAGTCATAATTCCCAGCGCGTGCTGGCCGGGTGGGACGGGGTGGAAGAAGGCGGTCATCCCTCGTCTTTGCCGCCGACTCCGTTCTTGACGATGCCGAGCCAGTGCGGCAAGCCGCTGGTGTTCAAGGTGGCGGTCGATTCCTGGGGGCATATCGGCCGGTTGCAGCCGGATGGATCGCCTGACTTGAGCGACCCGAATTGGAAGGTTGCGAGTGTCACCGATCCGCCGTTGACGGGTTGTGAAAAGTTGCAGTCGTTCACGCCGCACGTGACGGTCGCGCCGGATACGACGTTCGCGGATACGCCCGCGGGCACGACCGTCGAAGTTAGCGTGCCGCAGGGCGAAGGGCTGACCAGCGCGGGCGCGCTCGTAACGCCCACGTTGCAGAACACGAGCGTCACACTCCCCCCGGGGATGGTGATCAGTCCCGGGCAGGCCAACGGGTTGGGTGCGTGTCAGTTCTCCGAAGACGGCGTGGGCACGACCGCTCCGCCATCTTGTCCCGCCGATTCGAAGGTGGGGACGCTCGAAATCGAAACGCCGTTGTTGCCGGACAAGCTCGAAGGCAACGTGTACGTGTTGCAGTCAAACCCTCCGCACTTGCAGTTGCTCGTCGCCGCTTCGGCGGATGACGTGAACGTGAAGCTCGTGGGAAATGTGAGCTTGAACGAAGCGACCGGTCAGCTGACCTCGACTTTCTCGGGCACGCCGCAGCTGCCGTTCACGCACTTCCGGCTGATCTTCAGTGGCGGTGCCCAGGCGGCGTTGACGACGCCGCCGTCGTGCGGGGTGTACTCCTCGACATCGGATTTCACGCCGTGGAGCAGTCCGTTGACGCCGGATTTTCTGGCGGCGAACGCGTTTGCACTGACCGCCGGCCCTGTCGGGAGCGCATGCCGGTCGCCGTTGCCGTTCGCGCCGTCGATGATCGCCGGTGCCACGACCGATCAGGCCGGCGGCTTCACCGCCTTCTCGCTGCTGCTCTCTCGCGGCGACGGAGAACAGCGGATCGGGGGCTTGCAGTTCAAGACGCCGGAGGGCCTGCTGGGGATGATCAGCAAGGTCCCGCTGTGTCCCGAACCACAGGCCGCGGCCGGCACTTGCTCTTCGGAATCGCAGATCGGGCACACCGTGGTCGGAGCGGGTGCCGGACCGGATCCTCTATACGTGCCGCAGGCGGGACAGGCGCCGGCGCCGATCTATTTGACGGGGCCGTATCGGGGTGCCCCGTTCGGTCTGTCGATCGTGGTGCCGGTGATCGCGGGACCGTTCAATCTCGGGACTGTCGTCGTGCGTGCCGCGATCGATGTCGATCCGCATACCTCGCGTTTGACGATCTCGACGGATCCCCTGCCGCAGATCTTGGACGGCATCCCGACGGACCTGAGGCAGATCAATACGGTGATCGATCGTCCGGGGTTCATGTTCAACCCGACGAGCTGCGCCCCGATGGAATTCGCGGGGACCGCGCAGAGCGCCCAGGGCACGATCGCGCCGATATCGAGCCATTTCCAGGTCGGGTCGTGCCAGAGCCTGAAGTTCAAGCCGGACTTCCGCGTGTCGACCTCCGGGAAGACCTCCAGGGCGAACGGGGCGAGCCTCGACGCCAAGGTGGTCTACCCTACGGGCCCGTTGGGGGCCAACCAGGCTAGCTCGCAGTCGAACATCGCGAGCGTGAAGGTGGACCTGCCCAAGCAGTTGCCGTCGAGGTTGACGACGCTCCAGAAGGCCTGCACTGACGCGCAGTTCGAATCGAACCCGGCCGGCTGTCCCGCCGCGTCGAAGATCGGTGTCGTGAAGGCGGTCACGCCGGTGCTGCCGGTTCCGTTGACCGGCCCCGTGTTCTTCGTATCTCACGGCGGGGAAGCGTTCCCGTCGCTAGTCGCGGTCCTTCAGGGCTATGGAGTCAGGGTCGATCTGCTCGCCAACACGTTCATCGGCAAAGGGATCACAAGCAGCACGTTCAAGCAGGTCCCGGACGTTCCAATCGCCTCCTTCGAGCTGTATCTCCCTGAGGGGCCCTATTCCGCGCTCGCGGCGAACGGCAACCTGTGCAAGTCGAAGCTAACGATGCCGACCGCGTTCACGGCGCAGAACGGTGCGGTGATACACCAGTCCACTCCGATCGCCGTTACGGGCTGTCCCAAGGCGAAGGCGAGTAGACGCACAGCCCAGCAGGCACGAAAGTCCAGCCACGCCGGACACGGGAGGAGCAAGTGATGAGCGCTCGTAGATCGATCCGAGTCGGCCTCTCTGCGCTTGGCGCGACGGCCGCGAGCCTTATGCTCTTCAGCGCCCCGGCGCTTGCGGCTCCGCAGGCGCCTGTCACGGTCAGCCCGGCGGGGTCGGTAACGGCTACATCGGCGACTCTGAAAGGCGTGCTGAACCCGAGCGCGGTCGCGAAAGCCGGTTGGTATTTCGCTTACAGTCCCGAACAGTACGGCCCTGCATGCATCGATGCTTTCGCTGCCGGCGGGGAACCTGAATCCGCGGAAGAATTCCAGGCGCGACCGGAGGAAACGCAGCTTACCGGTCTCGAACCGAGTAGGAAATACGAGTTCTGTCTCGTTGCCACCAACGCACTCGGCGAAACCACGCCTGGCAACGAAGTCCCGTTCACGACGAACCCTTCGGCGCCCACGATCGACAGTCAAGCCTCCTCGGGCCTAACCCCGTTTGACGCGATGCTCGAAGGGCAGGTCAACCCCAACAACCAGGAAACGACATACCATCTCGAATACGCGACCACAGAAGCAGCGCTCGGTACCGCGAGCGCGATTACCCGTGCGTACGGCATCGTCGGCCCGGGTGTCTACGGCGACCAATCCGTCGGGCCGGTAGATCTCGGCGGCGGCCTGACACCGAACACCACCTACTACTACCGCGTGGTAGCAAAGAACCCGACGGGAGAAGTCAAGGGCACGGCAAAACATCCGGTCGAAACGTTCACCACGCTCCTCGCGGAAAAGCCGACTGTGACAGGCGAGAAGCTCGTTGGCGCCACACCCTCTACGGACACGATCGAAGCGCAGTTGAACCCGGCATATCAAGGGGTCTCCTGCGAAGTGCAGTACGTCACCAAGGGAACCTACGAAAAAACCGGGTTCACCGAAAACGTAGAAGTCAGCGGATGCTCGCCGCTTCCGCCTGCCTCGGAATTCGGCCAGGGCGGGTCACCCGTTCCGGTCACGGCGACGCTGGGCGGCCTGCAGGAAGACGGCGCTTACGAGTACCGTGTCGTGGCGTCCAACGGCACGGGCACGACCGAAGGCGTGCCGCAACTGTTGACGAGGACACCGCCACAGATAGCGGGCGCGACGAACGTCTCCGCAGTCACGCAGCACACCGTATCGGTCAGGCCGTCGACGCTCACCCCAGAGGTCGAAGCTCCGCTGGAAGCCTCCTACTACATCCTCTACGGGACCGGCAAATCAGACGAACTGGCCTCGGCGCATGTAAAAGCCGGTTCGGGCCTGACCCCAAACAGCGTCGGGGCGGTCGAACTCTACGGTCTGCAAGCCGGCACGATCTACCATTACGAGGTCGTCGCGTACAACGGCAACGCCACGGCGACCGGTCCTGAAGAGACGTTCACGACCGCCTCCGCGGCCCCGCTCACGACGCCTCCGACGGTTGGATCGGAGACCGCGCAGTTCGTCAACGAAACGGGCGCGGTGATCGAAGGCGAAGTCGACCCGGAAGGCCTTGAAACCAGCTACATGGTGCAGTACGGCACGAGCACCGCGTATGGGTCGAGCACACCGGGCCTGGCCGCCCTCCCGCCGTTCACCAGCAGTCAGGGCACGATCACCTCGCTCGTGGGGCTATCGCCGAGCACCGTCTACCACTACCGGATCGTCGCGACCAGTCAGGCCGGCACGGCATACGGTCCGGATGAGACACTCGTGACGGGCGGGGCGCCACAGACGGGTACGTTCACGAGCTTCACGATCCCCACCGTCCCGCTGCTTGGGCAAACGGCAGTCGCGTTCCCGGCAGAAGAACCAGCCGGGAAAAGCGCCCCGAAGACCCTCACCAACAAGCAAAAGCTCGC
This sequence comes from Solirubrobacteraceae bacterium, assembly GCA_035486255.1. Lineage (GTDB taxonomy): Bacteria > Actinomycetota > Thermoleophilia > Solirubrobacterales > Solirubrobacteraceae > Palsa-744. The sequence goes on from DATHNH010000131.1 coordinate 14,557, forward strand.
ACAAGCGCTCAAAGCCTGTGCGAAGAAGCCCGGGAAGCAGCGATCCAAGTGCGAGAAGCAGGCCAGGAAGAGGTACTCGCCGGCGAAGAAGAAGCACTGAGATAAGGCCGTTGTGACGTGCCGGGATCCCGAGGAGCATTACGGCTGGAGGATCCCGCTATCTCTCCCCGCGCCTGCTCAGGCCTCGACCGCGGTTCGCGCGGCCAGCTCGGCTCCGGCGAACGGAGTGATCACTATGTACACCACGTGATCGAGGAGCTGGGGTAGATGCTCGGTGCGTCCCTTCAGGATGTAGTCGTGCAGCAGCTCGAATATGCCGCCTACCGATGCTTCGCGCATCACCGGCGCCGGCATATTCGGGTAGCTGTCCTCGGGGCCGATGTCGAGCAGCTCTATGTATGAGAAGTTGGCCTCGCTCACGCGACCGGTCAGGTGCGGGTAGGCGATCAGGATGTCCACGCACGCGAGGCGCGCGATGGCCGGCTCGGATGCGAGGAACTCGAGCAGTGCGCCGGCGCCGCGGCGCACGTTCTCGGTCCAGCTGAGGCGCAGGTCCAGGGAGCGGTTGATGGCCGCCATCGCCTTGGCGTGGCCCATCTCGAATGTCGCCACGAACGCCTCCTCCTTGTTCTCGAAATGCTCGTAGAACGTTTGCAGCGAGATCGCCGCTTCGGATACCACCTCCTCGAGGCTGAGCGCGGCATAGCCTTTGCCGGCCGTCAGGTTCGCCACCGCGTCGAAGATGCGTTCGCGTTGGTTGTGTGCCACATAGCCTTTCGGCAGACTGTGCTCTCCGCGCGGCAGTCCTCTCGGCGCCCAGCGGGGGGAGGGTGCGAGCGTGCCGGGCGCCCTGCCCCCCTGCAGTCGCCCGTGTCGCCGTGGGCGGGGCCGCTCGGGAATCCCGGGAGGAGTGGGATAGAAGGCGGCGATCCATGCCACGATGTCGGGCGTCAGCTTCTGCAGTTCGATTTTCAGCGAGCGGCTCGAGCGCTCTCGGCGCACCCGTGAGTAGAGGATCGTGCGCAGGGCTCCGACGATTGCCCGTGCCACCGGCGCCGGGATCGACCCGTCCCCGGGTGCATGCTCGAACACGGCTGTGAAGAAAGCGGTCAGCTGCTCCGCGTCGCGCGCCCAGCGCTGGATCCCGACCGGGCCCGCCGCGCCCATCTCGACGGACACGAGGCGTGCCGCGTCCGGGCGGTCGCTCGAGGCCTCGAACAGGGCGCATACGATCGCCTCGATTTGCTCGACCCACTCGTCGCCGGGGTCGTAGGCCGCGACGATCCGTGCCGTCAGACGTCCGATCAGCTCGTCGTATGTGGCAAGCAGGCACTCCTCCTTGTTGGCGAAGTGCTCGTAGAAGCTGCGTCTCGAAACACCGGCGCCTGCCACGAGGTCGGAGATCGTGGTGGCGACGAAGCCGCGCTCGTTGACCGCCTTGATGGTGGCCTCGTAGAGGCGCTCGCGCTGATCGGCTGCCACCTGCTCCGGCGGGAGCGCCTGCGGCCCGCGTGGCAGACCCCGCTTGCGGGCTTTGGACGGTCTCGACGTACGCGCCATCCCTATACCTTATCCCTTGACAAGCTGCGTAAAGGATGATTTATTTGTTTCTTTACAGGGGTGTCTCCAGTCCAACTTAGGTTCACTAAAGGGGGCGACATCATGGCCTTGAATCCAATGCAGCAAAGAGTTTCAGCATGTGGTCAAGACCAAATACGCGACTCGGAGGATGGCATGTGGGAGCACTATGGTGTCGTCAGATATAACGAGCTTTCTGTAGGCATCGTACTATTTGATGTGCTTAACGGTAAATCGGGCCCGTGCGAGTTGGACAACTTGGCGCATTGCCAGGGGCCGGCCCGGAAACCCGACATGGAGGTTGGATCGATATGAGAGGACTTACCTGCGAGCGCAAGCTGATGGTCCGCGCGCTCCATCCACGCTGGCCCTACCGACGCTCGCACTGCCGGCACGACCTGCACTGGCTCGTGCGGGTGCGTCCTCGGCGGCGTTGGTGCCCGCACGGGCGCAGCCACTCGGTGGCCGGCTTTCCACCGCGGCAGAGGCGCCCATACGTGAGGTGATCCGGCGTGGTCACGCGATTCGTGACCCCGTCTGCCGCTAGGATCGCAATCTATGGCGGTAGCCCCTGAGACCAGCGCCCCACGCGCCTCCGCGATCGCCGACGTCGACGGCGATCTTGGCAAGCTCTCGATCGACACGGTCCGCGGCCTGGCGATGGACGCGGTACAGAAGGCGAACGCCGGTCACCCCGGCACGGCGATGGCGCTGGCGCCACTGGCCTATACGCTCTACAAGCGGGTCCTACGCCTCAACCCGGCCGACACGAAGTGGCGCGACCGCGACCGCTTCGTGCTGTCCGCCGGGCACGCCTGCGTGTTGCAGTACGCGCTGACGCATCTGTGCGGCTTCGACCTGTCGCTCGAGGACCTGCAGAGCTTTCGCCAGTGGGGCTCGCGCACGCCGGGCCACCCCGAGCGCGGCCACGTGCCGGGCGTCGAGGTCACGACCGGGCCGCTCGGCCAGGGCATAGCCAACGCGGTCGGCATGGCGATGGCCGAGCGCTTCCTGGCCGAGCATTTCAACCGTCCCGGCTACGAGCTGGTCGACCACGACACCTACGCGATCTGCTCCGACGGCGACATGATGGAGGGGGTCTCCCAGGAAGCCGCTTCGATCGCGGGGCATTTCGGTCTGGGCAAGCTGATCGTCTGCTACGACGACAACCGCATCACGATCGACGGCACGACCTCGATCTCCTTCGATACCGAGAACCACGCAGCGCGCATGCACGCCGACGGCTGGCACGTGCAGCGCGTCCCCGACTCCGAGGACCTGGACGCGCTGTATGAGGCGCTGCGGATCGCGCGCGCGGAAACCGAGCGGCCGTCCTTCATCCAGATACGCTCGCACATCGCCTATCCGGCGCCCAACGCGGTCGACACCGCCAAAGCGCACGGCGCGCCGCTCGGCGAAGACGAGGTGCGCGCCACTAAGCAAGCGATGGGCTTCGACCCAGAGCTCCGGTTCCACGTGGACGAGCGCGTATACGAGCACATGAGCCTGCGCTCCCGCGGGGCTGAGCTACAGCGAGCGTGGCAGCAGCGCGAGCAAGCCTGGGCCGAGCGCTACCCGCAGCTGGTCGGGGAGTGGGAGCGGACATGGGCTGGTCGTCTGCGCGAGGGCTGGCAAGCGGCGCTGCCGAGCTTCGCGGCGGGCGAGCAGCTCGCCACGCGCTCGGCCGGGCAGAAGACGATGGCGGCGATCGCCTCCTACGGCCCGACGATGGCGGGTGGTGCGGCCGACCTGGTCGAGTCGACCAAGACCGTATTCGAGGGCGCCGGCGAGTTTTCCCGCGCGCACGTGGGCCGCAACATCCCTTTCGGCATCCGCGAGCACGCGATGGGGGCGATCGTCAACGGCATCGCAGCTCATGGGGGCATGGTCAAGCCATACGGCTCGACGTTCCTGATCTTCTCCGACTACATGCGCCCGGCCGTGCGCCTCTCGGCGTTGATGGAGCTGCCGGTGCTGTGGGTCTGGACGCACGACTCGGTGGCGCTCGGCGAGGATGGCCCGACCCACCAGCCGGTCGAGCACTACGCGGCGCTGCGCGCGATCCCTCACCTGTGGGTCATACGGCCCGCCGATGCGAATGAGACCGCGCAGGCGTGGAAGGTCGCGCTGGAGCGCGAGGACGGGCCGGTCGCGCTGCTGCTCTCGCGTCAGAACCTGCCGGTGCTCGACCGTGGCGAGGTGAGCGCCGTCGAGGGCGTGGAGCTGGGCGGATACGTGTTGTGGGAGTCGGGCGCAGGCCGGGATGCGGGGCAGGGCGAGGGGCCCGAGCTGATCCTGATCGCGACCGGCAGTGAGGTGGCGCCGACGCTGCAAGCGGGGCGCGACTTGGCCCGGCAGGATAAGCGCGTGCGCGTCGTCTCGATGCCGTGCATGGAGCTGTTCGAAGCCCAGTCGGCCGAGTATCGAAACAGCGTGATCCCGCGCGAGGTCCCGGCGCGCCTGGCGGTCGAGGCAGGCGTCAGCATGAGCTGGTGGAAGTGGGTGGGTGACGGAGGCGACGTGCTCGGGATCGAGCGCTTTGGCGCATCGGCTCCGGGCCCAACCATTTTGGAGAAGTTCGGGTTCACGCCGGAGTCGATCGCGGCGAGGGCGAGCTCCCTGCTCGAGCGCTGAGGCTGATGGCGAACGCCTCCTTTTTTACGGCGGAACGAACAACAATCCAAAATAAATTGAACGCATAGCTTCTTGGAGGCCAGATGCCGTCTTTCACTCCCTCACCACTGCAAAGCCTCTCCGCGCTTGGCCAGAGCGTTTGGATCGATTCCCTCTCGCGTGAGGCGATCCGCGGCGGGCATCTCCAGCAGCTGATCGACGAGGACGCGATCGTCGGCGCGACCTCGAACCCGACGATCTTCCAGAAGGCGATGAGCTCCGGCGACGCCTACGACGAGCAGCTGCGCGAGCTCGGTACGAGCGACGTGGAGCAGGCGTTCTGGGCGCTTGCCGAGCAGGACATCCGCGAGGCGTGCGACCTGTTCCGACCCACCTGGGAGCGGGGCTTGGGACGCGACGGCTACGTCTCTCTGGAGGTCGATCCCCGCCTGGCATACGACGCGCTCGGCACCTTCGCAGAGGCGATCCGCCTGCACAAGGCGGTCGATCGTCCGAATCTGCTCGTCAAGATCCCCGCGACAAAGCCCGGTCTGGCCGCGATCGAGGACGTGATCGCCAAGGGTCGCTCGATCAACGTGACCTTGATCTTCTCCCTGCGGCGCTACGCCGAGGTGGCGGAGTCCTACATTCGTGGGCTGGAGCGGCTGGTGGCAGAGGGCGGCGATCCGGGCAAGGTGGCCTCGGTCGCGAGCTTCTTCGTCTCGCGCATCGATACCGAGGGGGATCGACTCCTGGAGCAGATCGGCGGGCACGACGAGATGAAGGGCCGCCTGGCGGTCGCCAACGCCAAGCTCGCTTATCGCCACTACCAGCAGACCTTTCATGGTCAGCGCTGGGAGTACCTGGCAAGCAAGGGGGCAACGCCCCAGCGTGTCCTGTGGGCATCGACCTCGACGAAGAATCCCGACTACCCCGACACGCTCTACGTCGACGAGTTGATCGGGCCCGACACGGTCAACACGATGCCCGAGGAGACAGTGCGAGCTTTCCAGGACCACGGCTCTCCGCGTCCTGCTCTGTGCGAAGGGGTGGCTGACGCACAGGCTGTTCTGGACGAGCTCGCGCGCGTCGGCGTCGACTACGACGAGCTCACCGAGACGGTCGAGCGCGAGGGCGTGGAGAAGTTCGAAACCTCCTTCGGCGAGCTGCTCGACTCGCTGCAGGGGAAGCTGGGGGCGCCGGCGCCGGCCTGAGCGGGCCGTCGGCGGTCACGTACCCGAGTCGTTCATGAGAACCTAGATCGCATGGATTCAGCGGAGCAGCGGGATGGCAACGTACCCGAGCCGCGCTCCGAGCGGGGGGCCTGGGTGACTGCGCTCGCGCTCGGACTGATCGGCGCGGCAACGCTGGTACTGGTGCTGAGCGGCCTCGTGGGAGGCGTGTCGTCGAGCTCGGCCCCCGCTCCGCCACCGGTGATCGCGGTGACGCCGACGCCCGTCGCCGGAGCGGTGGACGCGGACGCCGATGGCGCCGGTGGATCGCGGGAAGTGGGGGTGTCTTCGCAAACGCCCTCCCCGCGCGCGCACGGGGGGGAGGGCGCTCACGCGATCGTCGGAGACCCCACTCCCGGCCAGGCGCATCGCGACCTGGCGCTGTACGAAGACCAGACGAGCACGCACATATCCGAGCGCTGGATGCAAGGCTTCTATCCGATCTATGCGACGGCCCAGAAGACGTTCGGCGTCAACTGGTTGCTGCTCGCCTCGATCCACAAGCAGGAGTCGGCCTTCTCGACCGCTCCGACCACCTACGGCGGTCTCAACTTCGCCGGCTGTTGCGGCGGGCCGATGCAGTTCAACGTCACCAATGGGCCCGTTACCACCTGGGCGCTCGTCAACGATTCCTACCGCTACGGCGTGCGTCCCGCCTCGTACGACCACATGACCGTCGCGCACCCGTCGATCTACGACGACTTCGACGCGATCATGGCCGCCGCCCACCTGCTCTCCGCCGACGGCGCGGGCTATGCGCTGGATGGCAGCGCCTGGGACGCGGCGTACGACTACTACGGCCATGACCTCACCGGCGTCACCTATGCCGATCAGGTGCTGGCCAGGGCGATCGGCTGGTCACAGCACGGCTTTTGCATCAACTGCGGGTTGGAAGCCGCGATGACGCAAGCGGTGAGCGCCGCTTACGGTGCTCCGGTGGCCGCCACGCTGGAAACCGCCACGGTGGCGCGCAGAACGGCGCCGAGACATGCGAAGAGGCATGGCAAGTGAATCTGGTCGTCAGGCGGCGTCGGCTTGGGCGATGAGCTCTCCGGCGACCCTGTCGCTCGCCGCGCCGGTCCCACCCAGCAAGCGCCGAGAGAGCTGCGCACGGCGGAAGTAGAGCGGCGCGTCGTGCTCCCAGGTGGCGCCGATGCCGCCGTGCACCGAGATCATCGTGCGCGCCCCGTGGTCGAGCGCACGGCCCGCCACCGAACGCGCGGCGCTTGCGGCGAGCGGGAACTCCGCTGGTGCGCCGAGGCGCGACCAGCCTGCGTAGTAGAGCAGCGAGCGGCCGTTCTCCAGCTGGCGCAGCACCTCGGTGAGCGAGTGCTTGACCGCTTGGTAGGAGCCGATCGCGCGGCCGAAGGTATGGCGCTCCTTGGCGTAGGCCACGGACATCTCGAGCGCCGTCTCGACGCTGCCGAGCGACTCGGCGGCGATCAGGGCCTGCGTCAGGTACCAGGCGCCGGTAAGCGCCTCTTCGGGCGCGTCGAGCAAGGTGGCAGGCGCATCGCTCAGCGTCACGTGGCCCAGCGAGCGCGTCGCGTCGTAGCGGCGCACCGCCTCGATTGCCACGCCGCTCGCGGAACTCTCGATCGCGACCCCCACGGGCTTGCCGTCGTGCAGCGCCACGCCGACGAGCAGGTCGGCTCCGGGCGCGTCCGGCACGAAGGCGAGTGTCCCGCTCACGAGCAGACCGCCTTTGTCGTCGCTCTTCGCTTGGGGCGCCGACGGGCGCGTGCCTCCGTGCTTGGGGTCGACGCACCACCCATCGACGAGGTCGTTTGGTGGCATCGTCGGCAGGTAGGCGCCGCGCCGCGCGCCGCTTGCCAGCGGCTCCAGTAGGTCGGTGGCGGCGGCAGAGGCGTTCAGGATCGCCGTCGCCGGCAGATGCCCGAGCAACGCGACGGGAGCGAGCACGCGCCCGCACTCGCCCAACACGAGCATCGCGTCGAAAGCGTCGAGCTCGGCGCCGCCGTGGGCCTCGTCGATCAGCAGTCCCGGCCAGCCGGCCTCGCAAGCCGTCGGCCACAGGTCGGGGAGTGCCTGCTCGTTGCCGTCGAGCGCCTCGCGGGCCGCCTCCAGCGTCTTGAAGCGCGAGAGTGCTCCGCGGGCCGCCTCGCGCAGGAACATCTGCTCGTCGGATAGTGCGAGGTTCATCGGGAGACCCCCATCGTCGTGGTGCTGTGCGCGAATCCTGGCCTGCGGGCGTCGAAGCTCTCCTCGCTCATGCCGGAGCCCCTTCCTTGGAGCGCAGCTCCGAAAACGGGATGCCCTTGTCG
>DATHNH010000132.1:0-2963 GCA_035486255.1 Solirubrobacteraceae bacterium
GCGGTGCTCTTGGTCGTGCTGATCGGCGGTTCGGTCGCCGACGTCCAGCGTGCGGCAAAGACCGGCGCGGGCGACTTGCTCTCAAGCGCAGAGCTGTGGATCAAGCCCGGCGGCGCCGAGAACGTCTACACGACCCAGCCCTTTGCGAGCACGCAGATCGAACGCCAACTCGCCCGCGTTCCCTCGGTCGGATCAGTGCTGCCCTGGCACGACTCCTTCCTCGACTTGCAAAGGCGACGCGTCTGGGTCCTCGGAGTTCCGACCGCGGTCTCGGCGCAGATCGCACCGAGTCAACTAATCACAGGCAACCTCGCCGTCGCCGATGCCAAGCTCCGCGGCGGCGGCTGGGTCGCGCTCAGCCAGCCGATTGCCCAGGAATATCATGTCGGCCTATGGGGGCGACTGACGCTGCCGACACCGACGGGGGCAGTGAGCGTGCGGGTCGCAGCGGTGATCGCCAACTACGGCTGGCTGCCCGGCGCGATCGTGATGAACGCCGACGAACATGCGCGGCTGTGGGGTAGCGCGAGCACCACGCAGCTCGCCGTCACGCTCAGGCGCGGAGTCTCGCCCGAAGCAGGCAAAGCTGCTGTTGAGCGCGCACTGCCGAACGGCGCACTATCGGTCCAGACGGCCGCACAGCGCCGAAGCGAAGTCAGCGCCGTGCTCGGAAGCACCCTCTCGCGCTTGAGCGAGACGACGATCGTCGTGTTGATCGTGACGGTCTTCTCAGTGATCGCGCTGATGCTGAGCGCGATCTGGCAGCGCCGCGCACGGCTGCTCGCGCTGAAAGCGACCGGCTGGAGCGAGCTTCAGATCGGCCGCTTGATCTTCCTTGAGAGCGGCTCGGTCCTGCTCTGTGGCTGCGTCATCGGCATCGTCTTCGGGCTGATCGGCCAATATCTCATCGACGGCTGGCTTCGTGGGGCTACGGGCGCCTCGGTGAAGTTCGACCCGGCGTGGGTGCTCGGCCTGCGCACGCTCTTGATCGTTGCGGCGATCTCACTGCTTGCAACGCTCATCGCGATGCTGAGAACCGCCGAGCTCCCGCTCCATCCGATCCGCTCTAGAACGCGCGCGTCTCCTGTCGGCGAGTAGGAGGCGATCAGATTGGGAACACGCCTAGCGGATAGGGTCAACCTGCCAAGACGCACCGTGTTTCATGCGCCTACAAGCACTCCGCCACGGAGCGACGGGGCCGCAACGTGACCCGGCCGCCGTGCTCGCTTCGAGCACGTTCAGCGCAGGCATTCGACTGCTGCCTGCGGGGCTGTATGGCGACGCGCACGAGCTGTACTGCATGTTGCGCACGATCGATGACCTCGTCGATGAGCAGCACCCCGACGCGATCGAGCACGTCGAGGCGCTTGAGCATTGGGCGCGAAGCGGCGAGGTCCGAAGCGCTGAGGCGCAGACGCTCAGCAACCTTTCCGAGCGCTACCCGCTGAGCGCGAGGCCGATCATCGACTTCTGCCAGGGAATGCGCTACGACATCGCACGCAGGGAGATCGTGAGCGAGGGGGATCTCGACCTGTACTGCTATTGGGTCGGTGGCACGGTCGGCGTGATGATCGCCGAGCTGTTCGGTTCGACCGACCCAAGCTGCGCGGCGAAGATGGCGCTACTCGGAGCGGCGATGCAGCGCACCAACATCCTGCGTGACATCGACGAGGATCTCCAAAATGGTCGCCTCTACATCGCCCGGAGCACGATCGCCCGCTTCGGCTTCCCGTTCCCCGGCGAACGCGAGGAGCTGATCCGCGATCAGATCGCACGGGCTGACGAGCTCTACGAGCGGGGATGGGGTGCGCTGAGGCTGCTGGCGACCGGGCGACGCGCGATGACGCTCTCGACGGTGCTCTACCGCGAGATCCTCCGCCAGATCGAACGGGACGGCTTCGGCCGCAATGCGGGCCGCGCCGTGATCCCGCGCTGGAGGAAGTCGCTGCTCCTAGCGCGTCATCGCTTCGGGTCGGCCCGGTGACCGACGCATCGCACTCCGCGGGCCGCCGGTTCGCCCCCCGACAGACAGACGAGTTCGAGTTATTCTGTTGGCACGAATCTCCGAGAGGGCAGCGGGAAGGAGCGGACTGTGAGGAACGGAGGCAGGCGCAGCACTGCTGTGGCGAGGATGCCGGTGCTGTTCGTCCTCGCCCTCGCCTCTTTCACTGTCGCGGCGAGCCTCCCGACCGCCGCGCTGTCCTCGACGCCACGCGCGCAGAGCGCACGCACCGTCAACGGAGCCGACACCGCACACCTTCGACTCGTGCATCAGCGCGAAGAAGTGCTCGAGGAGGAAGGCGTGGCCACCGGGGCGCTGCCGGGCCGCATGCGTGCCGAACTTGACGTCCAAGCGCGCTCGCTCAGCGGCCGCTGCACGATCTACACGAGCGGCGGCTCGATCACCGGCGAAGGTCACGCCACTCCACAGGGCTCGGGGCGCTTCCAGAGCTTTCACGGCACGCTTCTGATCACGAAGGGCACGGGTCGCTACAGAGACATTCGCGGTCGCGCCGGCCTGTACGGCACGTTCGATCGGAGGACGTACGCCTTGGTCGTGCAGACGACCGGAACGCTGTCCTACTGATCCGGGAAGCTCCGCGTTGCGACTGACCGGATGGATTCTGGCGATCCTCGCAGTCGCGTGCGCTCTTGCGCCTTGCTCCTTCGCCGCAGAGTCGGTGCGCTTCCATGCGAGGCTTGCGCCGAAGCGACCTGGTCGACGTACGACGGCTGAATTCAGCATCGATATCAGTGCCGAGAACGGCGGTGTCCCCCCACCGCTGACCGGGGCAAGCGTTCGCTACCCAGAAGGACTTGGGCTCGCGCTCAGTGGCCTAGGAATCGACACCTGTTCGCGGCAGACACTCGAAGCGGATGGTGCGGCCGGCTGTCCGGCAGACGCCTTCATGGGCAACGGCACCGCCACGGCTGAGATCAAGGCCGAAGAAGTCGTCCGTGAG
>DATHNH010000133.1:0-2664 GCA_035486255.1 Solirubrobacteraceae bacterium
GAGTTCACGCTCGAGCTCCTGAAGTTCAGCGTTGGACCCGAGGCCCCATCGATAGAGCTTGGCGCGCAGTAGCGCCACGTGGTCGTGGCAGTCACGTACGTCCGCTCGGACCAGCTCGATCTCGCCGCTCGAGCTCATCAATCGAACTCTGACACGGCGTAGGCGTTGCAGGCGAGCACCTCGCGGACTCCCTCTCGCATTCCGTCGTCTGGCTGACGCCAGAGGACGAACGGCCGGTGATGTCCCATGTCGAAGATCGCCATCACGGTGCCGCCGCGCACAGGGTCCGCACGGCCGACCTCGGCGATGCAGTCAACGCTTCCGCGGCGGGTCCAGAGTCTCACAATCCGGCGAGCGCTCGGTGGTTGTCCCAGGTCACGTTCGATCTGGCTCCGCATCTCGGCGTAGAGGTCCTCGAGGACACAGGGATCGTCAGACGCCCCGGGGATGAAGAAAGTCGTCAAGGGCTGCTACAGCCCGCGCTCGCGAGCGTCCTTGCTCATGGCCTCGCTGAGCGCTGCGGGCTCGATCCTGGCCTCGAGCTCGGCGATCCGCTTGCCCTGTCGCTCGGACTCCCGGTGCACGGAGTCCTGAAGCCCCTCGAGCAATTGCTCGAGGTGAGCGACGCGCTCCTCGAGCCTGACGAACCTGGCGCGATCAGGATCGCCGGTATCGCTCGCCGGTTGCCCCTCGGTGGTCCTGCCAATCTGGCGGAGCTGCCGGATCCGTGTGACCAGCCGCTCGCGCTCCCCATTCTTCATGTGCGCTTAAACCGGCCGCTCTGGGCCGGACGAGGCGGATACTGCCGCCGCTCTTCCGGCGTCATAGGACGAATAACGAGCGTGCCGCTGTCGACCTGCTCGCGGATCTCCTCGAGCTTGGCCTGGCGCTTCTCCTCTGATTTCTCTCGCGTCGTCTTCATTTGGCAACCTCGCTGTGGCCGTGCGAGCGATGAAAGGTCGGCCAGGAGCTCGTGCGAGCAGACGCAGCCGACGAACTCGCTGTCAGCCCTTTTCCCACGAGCTGGTCAAAGCGGCCCCGGGGCATCGCTCTCCTTCCCTTCGCCGGCGCGATCCACATCGAGACGAGATTCGCTGCGTCGGCGAGAAAACCTCGCGGGCGACATCGTCGCCCTCCCCACAGCACCGTAGCAGCACTCATGCTCCGGATCCAGCGCTTCACGGCACGAGGCCGAGGCCGAGGCCCGTTCCGGCTGGGCGTGGCGGTCCCGGATGGGCGGGGCGGTTGCGGATCGATCCGGCTCTGCGCCGGGCGTCCGGGTGTTACACTGCGCGCGTCAAGCCGGGCTAGCGCCCGGCACCGTAGTGCCAGCGCTCGTAGCCTTTGCTCACGGCAATCTCCGCGTTCGCAGCACGATCAACGCCGGAGGAAGCAATGGCTACTGGAACCGTCAAATGGTTCAGCGACGACAAGGGCTTTGGCTTTATCACGCCCGATGATCAGTCCAAGGACCTCTTCGTACACCACACTGCGATCGTCGGAGCCAACGGCTACCGCTCGCTTACCGAGGGAGCGAAGGTGTCCTACGAGTCCGAGCAAGGCCCCAAGGGTCCGAAGGCCCTCAACGTCAGCGTACAGCCGGACTAGACATCGGCTTGGTCGCCGAGAACCCCTCCGGACGGAGCGACGCGCGGTGAGCCGCGCTTCGGCGCGGGCAACAGCAAACAGTAAGTGCCACCCGCAACAGAGCTAACAGTCATTGGTGGAAGTGTGTTTCGGGTTGAGGGAGCCGCTCGAGACGTCGAGCGAATGATCCTCGATGCCGCGCGCGGTTCGATCATGCAGTTCGCCTGGCTGGTTGAGATCGAGACCGGGCAGCGCATCGCGGTCAATCCGGAGCACGTGATCATGCTCCGGGCGGTTGACGCGTAGCCCGTCCTGCAGTTTTCACACGCGCGGGGGGTGGGATAGGAGTACATTGGTGGTACGTGCTGGCCCTGCGGCCGGGATTCTCGGCCCGCGTACTGGATGCCACCGACGGCGCAACGTCGCGCCACGAGGCGAGGACGCGGGCTAATAGTGTTTTCGCTGCGGGGCCGGTGCAACAGGTCGACACGCGTCATCACCCGGCCTCGGCCGGGTTGGATTGATGTGATCGACGGCGCGGGGGATTCTGACCGCGTGAACCCGAAATTCGGCACGGAAGGCTCAGCGTGATGCCGCGCAGGGAACGACACGGTCCAGCGGCAACCCGCTCCCAGCCGATGCGAGGCTCGGGTCTGGCCTCGCCGACACGCGAGGCGCCATCGGCCGCTGCGTGTAACCAGGCCCGCGCATAGCGCGAAGGGCAACCGGGTGTCAGCAGCGGAACTCGAGGACCTCGACGAGGTCAAGGGCCTGATCGCTCGCGGGCTGCGGCTAGGCGTGCTCACCTATTCCGAGATCGCCACCGCCACCTCGGAGCTCGACCTCGAGGAGGGCGACGCCGAGGAGTTGGTCGGCCTGTTCGAGGGACGTGAAATCGAGCTGGTGGAGGAAATCGACCCGGCCACGTTGGCGAGCCAGAGGATCGAGCCCGCGCCGGAGAAACGCGGACGTCGCAAGCCACGAGCCGATCGAGAGCCAGAGGGGACGACCGACGGATTGCAGCTGTTCCTGAGGGACATCGGCAAGGTGCGTCTCCTGACCGCTCAGCAGGAGGTC
>DATHNH010000134.1:0-9959 GCA_035486255.1 Solirubrobacteraceae bacterium
GCGCAGGCGAGGAGCATCTGCGTCGGCAGGGCGCCCACCGCATCACGGCCCTGGTCGCGCACGAGGACGAGATCGCGTCGGCGTTCTGGGAGTCCGCGGGCTATCCGCAGGACCACCCGATAGGCCGCCGCGTGCGCAGCCTGTAGCGAGGAAGGCCGCACAGCCGAACTACCGGCGCCTGCCCGAGGTAGCGCACGCGATTCGCCGTGCTTGGCTGGTTACTTCCTAATCCGCTTCGTTGAGCGACATCCGCCCGCCAGAAAGCCGTGCGCAGTGGTTCGCATTGACTTCGGCTGGCTCCATGCGCGAGGCCCAATGCGAACGCGGGTGCGCTCAGTCCGTGTGTTGTGTGCGGCGCTGGTGCAAGCGTCGCATCTTCTCGCGGCTGCCGCAGGTGGTCATCGAGCACCAGCGGCGGCGCCCACTGGTATTGAGGAACAGCCAGCCGCAGCCGCGGCCCGGGCAGCGGCTGACGCGCGCCAGACGGCGGGGGTCCGCAAGCAACGCGACCGCGTCGGTCGCGACGGCGTAGCGGATCCTTCGGGGATCGTGTGCCAGCCAGTCGAGCTTGTAGACGTTCTGGCTGGCCAGCAGAGAGGCGTGCTTGACGGCCTGGGTGTAGTTGCTCATCAGCACCTCTAGGTCCTTCTTGGAGGGCTCCTCGCCTCGACTGATCGAGGAGAAAAGGCAGTAAACGGCGTCACGTAGCACGCGAGCGTGGCATAGCTCGTCTGCGCTCGCGAACGTCGCGTCGCTGAGCAGGTCAAGGCGCTGACCCCAGCGGCCCAGCATGTCCGGCGTCCTCAACACGTCTGACTGCTCGGGATGGAGGTGCTCGTCATCGGGCAACCAGTCGACGGTGTTGGCGTAATCCAGGCAGAGCGCCTCTCCCCAGAGATGGATCGTCTCGGGCATCCGTGACGCACGACGTATCTTACCAGTAGATCCAATAATAGGGTAAGATTATAGAATGGATGAGCGGCCCTAAATCCAGACCACGTGAGGGGAATCTGATGGCAGCGCGAGATGTTGTCAGGAGCAACACCGGATGTCGGAACCTGGCCGTTGGGGAAGGGCCGACCTTCCCCAACGGCCCTGTCGCGATCGCCTCCTTCTGCCCGCACGCTGCGGCCTAGCGATGCCCGCATTCGTGCACCACCTGCGGGTTCGCTACAACGAGTGCGATGCCCAAGGCCATGTCTTCAACGCGAACTATTTCGTCTACTTCGATGTCGCCCTAACCGAGCTTTGGCGCGAGGCCCTCGGCTCTTACACAGCGCTCACAGCGGACGGCCTCGACCTGGTGGTTGCCGAGACCGGGGCACGTTTCCGCGCACCGGCACGATTCGAGGACGAACTCGAGATCACGCTCGAGATCAAGCACCTCGGCAACACGTCGATGGTGTCCGCGATCAGAATTGCGCGGGAAGGGAATACGCTCGCCGACGGCCGCATCGTGCATATCTTCGTCCGCGCCGACTGTCTCGGGGAGAAGGCCCCGATCCCCGATCACGTACGGTGGGCGCTGCAGTGCTATGGCGCCGGCGACCTCGACGTTTGCGATGAGCCGTTTTCTCGTGAGGAGTCGTAAGAAGCTGTAAGCAACGCTTTCGTGGCTATCTGCGCGACTTTCCGGATAAGCGTCGCAACGTTCCGTCTCAGCGGCCTGCGCGGTGTGGGTAAGACCGTGCTCTTGAAGGAGTACCGTGAGGCAGCGCGCGAACGGGATTGGGTCATCATTCGTCGTGACCTGACCGCTCGGCTTTGTCAGGAGGCGGACTTCGCGACAGCGATAGCCGACGACCTTGACACCGCGATCAGAGCCTTCTCGACGACGGCGAAGTTGAAGGCGGCGCTCGCCGGTGCACGTGCCCGCGGTCGGCGAGATCACCGTCGGACTGCCGGGCGGGGTGAGCGTGAGCGTAGGCCCAGGTAGCTCGGCCGCCGGCTCCTCGATCCTGGAGGATCGCCTCGCCGAGGCGAACGCGACCACCACCAGATCGTCGGGCCTGGTCCACACGGTCGTGTGGGCGACACCGGCCGCCTGTGCACGCAATGCCTCTTGAAGCAGCCATCGATCAAGCACATCGCGCCCGTGCGGTCAAAATCCGGCGACGCGTGTCGCTTTCGCACCGTTCGAAGCGAGATGACCCGGGCGCATACGGTAGGAGTGCCTCGCGCGCTCGATTTAAGGTGTGCGTAATCTCTGCCGCTGACAATTTCGGTGTGTCTACTACCGTCCTTGTCGTAGATGATGAGCCGATCGTGCGCGACGTGGTCGTGCGCTATCTCGAGCGCGACGGGCATAGGACGCTCGAGGCCGCCACTGGCGATGAGGCGCGGGCTCTCTTGGAGCGTGAGTGGCCGTCGCTCGTCGTTCTGGACGTGATGTTGCCGGGGGTGAGTGGGCTCGAGCTGTGTCGTTGGATCCGTTCGCGTTCAGAGGTGCCGATCGTGATGCTGACGGCGCTTGGCGAGGAGGCGGATCGGATCGTTGGTCTGGAGCTCGGGGCTGATGACTACCTGACCAAGCCTTTCTCACCGCGGGAGCTTGCGGTGCGAGTTCGCAACCTGATGCGTCGCATGGCGCAGCCGACCGTCGGCAGGGCGCAAACGATCGCTTTTGGCGACGTCGTGATCGACCCGATGGCGCGTCAGGCTCATAGGGGTGGCGAGCCGCTCAGGCTGACGTTGAAGGAGCTGGACCTACTTTTGTTCTTTGCGTCGAATCCTCGGCAGGTGTTCTCACGTGATCAGCTGATGGACCGCGTGTGGGGATATGCGAGCGCCCTCGACACGGGGACGGTGACGGTCCATGTCCGCCGCTTGCGCAAGAAGATCGAGGAGGACGCCTCGCGTCCACGTCACCTCGAGACGGTTTTCGGCGTCGGCTACAGGTTCACGCCATGATCGCTTTCGCGCTCATCGTGTCCTTGAGCACGCTCGTCGCGGGTGTGGCGCTGGCCCTGGCATTGCGTCTGCTGCCGACGGTGCGCATGCAGCTCGTAGGACTTGCGCTGTTGGCGGTGGGCTTGCCGCTCGCGGCGGTGATCCTGGGTGGTCTTGTGATGTTTCACATGCACGACGACGTGAAGATCCTGGCCGTGGCAGCAGCCTCAGCCTCGACGGCGCTTGCCGCGGCGTTGCTACTCGGAGGGCAGATCGCGCGGCGCATCCGTGGGCTCGAGGTAGCGGCCGACGAGCTTTCCTGTGGGGAGCTGAAGGCTCGCGCGCCGACTGAGGGGCCGCGCGAGCTCGCGCACGTGGGCGAGGCTTTCAACGCGATGGCGACAAACATCGAGGCGCTCTTCGACGCGCGTCGCCAGCTCGTCGCCTGGGCGAGTCACGATCTGCGCACGCCGGTTGCCTCTATTCAAGCGATGCTCGAAGCGGTCGAGGATGGTCTTGCCTCGATCGACGAGTACTTGCCGGCTCTGCACCAGCAAACACAAACGCTTGCGAGTCTCATCGATGATCTGTTCGAGCTCGCGCGCATCGATGCTGGTGCGCTCACGCTCGAGCTCAGGGAGGCCCAGCTTCCGCAGCTCGTCTCTCACTGCGTGAGTGGCTTGGAGGCCGATGCGCGAGCGCGGCAGGTACGTCTCGAGAGCCAGCTCGATGATGCGCTGCCCGATGTTCGCTGCGCTCCGGAGCATGTGCAACGCGTGCTCCTCAACCTCGTGACAAACGCCCTGCGGCACACTCCTTCGGATGGCTCGATACTCGTCAGAGCGAAACGACGCGACCGCGAGCTGGAGGTGTCGGTCGAGGACACGGGTGTCGGGCTCAGCAAGGAAGCCCAGCAGCGCATGTTCGAGCGCTTCTGGCGCGGTGACGCCTCACGTACCCGCGCGAGTGGCGGCGCTGGGCTGGGGCTCGCCATAGCGCGAGGCTTCATCGAGGCGCAAGGGGGTCGCATCTGGGCGGAGAACCGGCCCGAGGGAGGAGCGCGCTTCGCGTTCACTCTCCCTATCGCAGAGCCCTCCGTGATCGCCTGACCTGTTCAGTCGGCGGCGCAACGATTCACGGAATGTTCATCTCCGTGCAAGAGGCACGTTAGGAGTCCCAGGCATCGTGCCCGTGGTCGGGGAATGATCCCCGCTCAGTCCAGGAGGTTCACTTATGAAGCTGCCTCATCTCGTTATCCCGCTCGCGCTGGCCCTGGCCGGCGCCACGGCGACATCCGCCGCTGCCCACGAAGGGCACGAATTTGGCCACCATGAATCCCAGGTCGTCGGTCACGCCTACGTCAACGACAACACCGCGGTATCGAACACCGTGGCCGGCTTCGACCGGCGCGCCGACGGGTCGCTCACACCAATCTCAGGCTCTCCTTTTCCTGTCGGCGGCGCAGGGCTCGGCGCCGGCCTGCCCTCGCAGGGCGCCATTCAGCTCTCAAGCGACGGGCGCTACCTGCTCGCGGCAGACGCCGGTAGCAACCAGGTATCGGTGCTGCGAGTTGGTTTCAATGGTGTGCCCCAGCCGGTTGGCGCTCCCGTGTCCTCCGGCGGCGGCGAACCGCTCAGCATCGCGGTCTCCGGCAATCTCGTATACGTCGCCAACGCCGGCGCGAGCGCGCCGAACATCACCGGATTCATCCTTGCCCCGAACGGATCGCTGAACCCACTGCCAGGCTCGACCGTCTCGTTGCCTGCCGGCTCGGGTCCGGATGACGTGCTGATCGACCCCAAGGGAAAGAGGCTCGTCGTCGACCTCGACAACACCTCGTCGATCGCAAGCTTTCACGTTCGTCACGACGGCTTGCTCGTCGCTGCCCCCGGCTCACCCATCGCGGCGCAGGGAGCGGGACCGTTCGGCGCGGAGTTCCGGCCGAGCAATCCCTCACAGCTGTTTGTCAGCAACGCCCACGGCGGTGCGGGCAACGGAACGGTCTCTGTCTTCTTGGCGAGCGGCAGCACGGGCCAGTTGGCCTCGATCGGCGCATCCCCATTCGCCGATCTTCAGACAGCTCCCTGCTGGGTGGAGATCAGTCACGACGGACAGTTCCTGTTCACCGTGAACACCGCGTCAGGCTCGATCTCGAGCTACTCGATCGACCCCGACGGCTCACTGGTCCTGCTCGGCAGCACACCATTCGGCTCGGCCGGAGCGGGCGCCGTTGACGCCCGTCTGTCTCCCGACGGCAGGACGCTGCTGGTAGACGGAAGCAAAGCCAACGTCATCGCGTCGTTCACGGTGAATGGTGGAAGCCTCACCGAACTGCCCAGCTCACCCACGCCACTGCCCGTGGGTGCGTTTGCGGCCGGCCTCGTCACCGACTGACGATCGCAGATCGCCGCCGGCTCGGTATATGCGCTACGAGCCGGCGGCGCGCCTGCACCCTGGATGCACAATGACGCTCACCGTCCCCGCGAGACCGGGAGATCTGATCGAGCTCTCCACATCTACTGGGAACGCACACGCCGCGAGAGCGCACTCGCCTGCTGATCGATGAGGAGCCCGCGCGGCGCGGCCCCTGACCGGTCCATATCTTCGAAGGCAAGCGCTTGATCGATTGCCTCACGGGAGAGGTCGAGGAACCCGGCTCCACGCCGACGATCAAGTTCACGCAGCCGACCTCTGGTCTCCAGCAGCATCGACAAAGGAAACTGCTGCTGCGGGCGCCGGGTCACTGTCTTACGGACACCTTGCTTGTAGAGCACCCACTCGTTCAGCTCGTCGCTGCCGGACGGAAGCATCAACCACTCGACCTCGGCGGCCGGCAGGCCGGGGAATCGAAGACCATTCTGGAGGTACATCATAAATACATCGATCTCATCTGACGCCCGCACGAAACGCTCGCTGTCCATCCGTTGATGGGCGTCCAGGAAATGGATCAGCTGGACTGGAAACTCTAGGATCGAGCAAATCGACTCCAACTCGTGGAGACCGATCAGCCAGGGCGGCGCCTGGTCGGCGGGAAGATCACCTTCGTCCTGTAGCTGCCACAGCATGGGCGCCGCGAAGCTCAAGCACTCAAGTGTCACGATGATGCCGTATATGTGCTTGATGTGACCAAAGGGAATCGTGTAGCTGTGCCCGTCGCGGTCAGTGATGGTGGTGCCGGCGAGTAGGGCTGAGCGCGCCCTGGCGAGCTGCTTGGCGGGCTTTGTTATCAACTCGTCGATGCTCCAGGTCAGGCGGTCCTCGTTTGCTATATCGGCGCGTGCCCTGAGAGACCCGGCCTTGACCTCGAGTATCAGGGCCGTGTCGTCGATCAGAAGCAGTCCGTCACACTCGCCTTGCTCGGAGCCGACAGTAAACGTGATGCCGCTCAGGGCGATATCAGGTCGTAGGAAGTCACGGACAAGCTGGATCGCACGTTGCTCGACGTGGCGTGCGCGCCGGCTCTGATAGTGCTGCCAGCCAGTCCCACCCTTGAGCGCTCCCTCGAGTGCCGGCCGTATTGCGCGGAGCAGGTTTGTCGGTACGGTGCATACGAACTGCTCGCCATCTCGAATAATGGGCTTGCGGCGTATCAGGTCGGTGTCTGTAAGCAGCGCCGGTAGTTCTAGCGTACCGAGTGTTACGCCAAAGCAATCCAAAAACGCTTCTACGACATCGAGTTGAATCTCGGCGCCCGAGGCGAAAATGGCACTATCCAATACCATGCCAGCCTGCAGGTCCGAGCATAGCCTACTGCGAGATTTGGAGAATGCGCGATATGCAGTCTCATAATGCTCACCGATGACATTGGCAAGATGTATTGCCTGTAAAACGTCAAAGCCAAGCGACGCTCGACACCTGTCGGCGATGCGATCGTCTGTGAACAAGACTTCGAGAAGGGCCACTTCCTGGTGATCGAAGCTGTCGTTGCGCATGACCCGTGTCTGCGTGAAAAACCGATGGAAAGGGCTACGCTCGCTAACGTCATCTTCTTGCGCGGCGTCTGGCTCACTCATCAATACCGCTGCTATCAGTCTGTCGTGTACCAGCCATACCGCCTCTCCCGCGTCGGGTAGCAATCCGGGGCCGGGTGAGCGCTCCGAATCGTGGATTCTTCGCAGCCTCGCGCATTCAGCGCTTGCGCAAATCATCGCGCCGAGCTCAGCCGCCGCGACAAGCCCAACCTCGCGACTCTCTTGGATCCTCTCGGGGTTGCCGACTACGTCGATAAGCCCCAAGGCCGCTACGACCTCGAACGGATGGCACTCGGCAAAGACATCGAGCACCGTCGCGATGTGCTCGTCGAATAGAAGTTCGACTTCGTCACGAGATGGGACATTCATCCGAGCCAGACTGTCGTTTGAGGTCTTCAGCGCCACGGCGATCTCACCACGTCCCAGGCGTGGACGGCGAGGGAGATCGCCGGGCAGATATCGCTGGTAGTTATCCAAACCCTCCTCCGCTCTCCGTCCTGTGGCCATGGCTGAAGCCCGCGCCCCGCAATTCGCGGGCCGCGCTACGGTAGTTCAAATAGGCCCGCGATCCCATTGGTCGGATCGCTCCATCGATAGTCAATCACCACCAGGAGGTCCAGCAATGACAAAGTCGATCCCGGACGACTATCCCCGACTCACTCCGTATCTGATCGTCGACGACGCCACCGCGGCGATCGACTTCTACAGCTCGGTGCTCGGCGCGAGCGAACGTATGCGCATGGCGGGACCCGACGGCAGGGTGGGCCATGCGGAGCTTGACATCGGCGACTCGATGATCATGCTCGCCGACGAGCACCCGGACATGGGCATGCGCGCGCCGCGGGCGATCGGAGGCACGCCGGTCACCCTGCATGTCTACGTAGAGGACGTCGACGCCGTCTTCGAGCGCGCCCTCGAGGCAGGCGCGAAGGCGCTGCGCCCGCTCGAGGACCAATTCTACGGCGATCGATCAGGTCAATTCGAGGACCCCTTCGGACATCGCTGGAACGTGGCCAGCCACGTCGAGGACGTCCAACCCGAGGAGATGGCAAAGCGCGCAGAGGCAGCGATGGCCGAAGGCTGAACCGAGCGCTTCAGGGTCACGCCGCGTCGAAGTCGTCCATTCGTGCCCCGGACAGCAGTACGCGCTCGCCGCGGAAGGGGACCGCCTCGGCTTCGAGCATGCGCCGCTGGCGGGCTCCCTTTGCGAGCGAGCCGTCGGCGCGAACAACCCGATGCCACGGCACCTCGCTCGCACCGGTGTGGCTCAGCACGTACCCCGCAAGGCGCGGTGCGCCGGGCGAGACATCGCCATAGGTACGGACGTATCCCGGGGGTATCGCACGCACCCGCCGCAGAATCGCGGCCTGGACGTCGATGCTCGCCTGCCGTGCCACCCGCTGGATGGTGCCACAGTCGCCGGGCAGGCATCGGACGCGAGCGCGGGGAACCGGCGTGATCCCCAATGTCCAAATTCAAAGGGTTCCGTCTGCGGCGATTCAGTTCTTGCGCGAGTTGGAGAACAACGACGACCGCGACCGGTTCAAGGTCAAGCCGCGCCCGCTATGACGAGTATCTGGTCGCCCCGGCTACCTCACACGACGCGTCGGCCAGTCAAACAGGCATCGTCCCCGGTCACAGATGGACGGTGCTGCTCGTATATACCTCTAGATGTCCGCCGAGTCGAGCGATGAGGAGTTGCTGGTCAGTGGCGGCGCTCAGGGGTTTGGGCTCCTGTACGAGCGCCGTTACCCACTGATCCGGGGATACCTGCGCGAACGCGTTGGCCCGCGCCCTGACTTGGTGCTGGATCTCCTCGCCGAGACATTTGCCCGAGCCCTGGAGCGCCGCGAGCAGTTCGATCCGCAGCGAGGCACAGCTGTCGGGTGGCTGCTGGGAATCGCCCATCATCTACTTGTCGACGCGGTCCGGCGCGGTCGCGTCGTCGACGAGTCGCGCTGTCGTCTGGGCATGGAGCGCATCCTCGTCGAGGATGCGCAACTCGAGCTCATCGAGCGCGACGGCGAGTCAGACCTCAGACGTGCTCTATGGGATCTGCCGGTCGAGCAGCGACAGGCAGTCGAAGGATGGGTCCTGGAGGAGGAGCCGTACGCAGCTATGGCGATGCGGATCGGCACCTCCGAGCAGGTGGTTCGCAAGCGCGTTTCCCGTGGCTTGGCTGCCCTCAGACGAAGTATCGAGGAGAACGCATGACAGACCCCTACAAGCTGCTCGGCGAGACACTGACGGCTGCCGCCGAGAGGCAGGAGATCGATGGCCGCACACGGTGGGGCATGCGCGCGTGGCTATCGCGCAGACTGAACGCGGCGGCGATGACCGTCGCGCTCGTGCTGGGTGGTGGGGCGATCGCTGTCGCGGCAACTGGGGTGCTGGGCGGAAGCCCCGTAAGGGAGCCACAGGGAAGGCCAAGCCCAAACTCGGGCACCGGCGTCCCAGCCGCCGGCGGGTCACACCTGCTGGCGCTGCGCGCGGCCGATCCCGAAGGCGGCTTGCCGTGGGGCATGCGGCTCGTTCACACAACGCGCGGGGAGCTCTGCGTGCAGATCGGGCGCGTCGACGACGGCCGGCTCGGCCAGCTGGGTATCGACGGGGCATTCCACGACGACGGCCGCTTTCACCCGCTCTCGCCGGACATTCTTCCCAACTACACCAATGGCTATGCCAACATCAGCTGCATCCTGCCTGGAGAAATCCTAACGGGCAGCTCGCCGACTCAAGACCGCAACGCGGAATGGATGGTCGGGCCCAGGAGTGGCAAGCCGACCGCGCAAGACCTGCGATCGATCTCATACGGGCTGCTCGGACCGCACGCCGTGAGCATCGCCTACCGGACGACCACGGGCATGCAGACCCGCCCTGTCAGCCCGGGCACCGGCGCCTACATGATCGTCGAGCCCGTCGGCAGGCCCACACCCCCGATCAGGCTCGGTGGGGTCGCCACCGGATGGGTCTCAGGACACGAGGTGAGCATTCTCCCGGCCGCAGAACGTTTCAGCGTGGTCAGGACGATCACCTATCGCTTCGGCTCGGAGGTCTGCTCTGTCGGCAGCCTCGTGCCGGGAGCCAGGCGTTGCCCCG
>DATHNH010000135.1:0-4159 GCA_035486255.1 Solirubrobacteraceae bacterium
CCGCGCGCGACCCCTCCCGTGGTCGACCCGCGTTCGGGAACACTGGGCCTTCAGCGGCACGACGCGGGAAGGTACGCATCCCCTCCGACGATACGTACCTTTACTCAGCCAACAACCTGTAACGACGTGTCTCCGGATCGCGCTCGAGCAGTCCCGCGGCCACCAGAGTCAGGACATAGCGATGGACAGTGCTCGTGTTCAGCTCGAGTTGCTGGGAAATGTCCTTGATTCCCACATCCACTCCCTCTGGCGGAAAGCAGGAGAGCACGAGCAGGCCCGCGAGCAACGAACGCGACAGGCGCCTGTTCTCCTGCAGGTCACGGTATCTCGAGCCGAGCACCTGCCTGGCCTCGCTGCGATGAAAGCCGGTGCTTGCCATCACACCCATGACGCTTGGCATGGCGCCGTCGCCCAACGCGGCCCTCACCACGTGGTCCACCTGGTTGCGCGAGAGCGTGACCGCAACGAGCCGCTCGCCCGAGTCCGTGCCGGACGTGGATGACGACGCCGGTCGCTCGCCGATCGACTGCCCCGCTCGCGGCGGCGCCGCGTCCTGCTGGCCGGACACTTCAGCCGTGCAATCTTCCGCCAGGCGAGCTTCCGGCTGTGACTCGGACTCGGTGGGCGACTCGCCGATCACGATCTCACCCGGGAGCCGCGCGACCGCGTGCGGGGAAATCGACCACGTTGTCGCGCTCCGGCAAGGTACCGGAGGGCACGAGCAGGCGCCCGTCGCTCAGCGATCCGATGCGATGCGCGTGCACCATCGAAGGCATGTCCGGGACGGTGATCAGCACCCCGAGCCAATCCTGCTCAGCGGTGCTGCGCAACAGACCCATCACCTCCTCACGCTGGAGCACATCGAGGTTTGCCGTTGGATCGTCGACTACCAACAGGCTTGGTTGCCTCACCATCGCATGGGCGATCGAGACAAGCGTGCGCTCGCCGTCGGTCAGATCCTCCCAGCGCCCTTTCGAGCAGTCGCTCACCCCGACACGCGCGAGCGCCGCCGCCGATCGACGACGCGCTCGGCGCAGCGTCTGACGTTTGAGCAGCGGCAGAGCTACATAGTCGAGCATCTCAAGCTCGTCGCTCTCCGGTCCGGTGCGCCTGGCCCAGCCGATCTCTTCACGCAACAGACGCACGAGTGCCGCTCTCGACATGGCACCGAGCTGCTGCTCCTTGAAGCGCACGCTGCCGCTTTCGGGAGCCTCGAGCCCCGCCGCGACCTTCAAAAGGGTTGTCTTGCCTGAGCCACGCTGACCCCACACGGCGACGCACTCGCCTGCGTAAACCGACAAAGAGATGTCCTTCAGTACGTCGGTCTCGTGCGGACCGCGCCAATAGCTCTTGCTGACTTTATCCAGCGAGAGCCGCACCTGTGAGCTCAAGCGACTCCGTCTCCCCGTGCAGCGCCGCGTTCGTGGGCATCGTTCAACTTGCGCATGATCGTGTGCGCCTTCTGCAGCCACTCGATCCTGGCCTGGAGCTGCTTGATCTCGGCATCGCGCACCAGCAGCACCGCGACTTCCGGCCAGGCCTTGGGCCTGCTTTGCGTGCGACCGGACGACTGCTTGAGCTGCTGCAGACGCGCGAGGCAATCCTGCTCCTGCGTCTGCGTCAATTCCATCAGTCGTGACAGGTTGTGAGGCCTGGAGAGCGCGATCTTCATATACAACTCGTCGCGCACGGGCGCCAACGAAGAGGAACCGAGCATCCAGTCCTCGAAATGGTCGACGCCCTTGGGGGTGGCTTCGTAGATCGTACGTGGAGCCGCTCGCTCGTTCGCACTACCGGCTCGAGCACCTGCGCTACAGACAAGCGCCTCGGCGCTGAGCTGATCGAGCGCCGAATAGACCCCCGTGGGGGCAAAGCCCGAAGAGCCAAACCTCTCCTCCAAGCGGCGCGCAAGATCGTAACCGTAGCCCGGTCGCTCTATCACGAGTCCAAGTACCGCGTTCTTGGCCGACATCGCCCGATCTGCTTTCAGTTACGAACATCCGCGTGCATGTTCAACACAGTATGCAAGATTGAGCCGAGATGTGTGTCCTTAGGCCGAATAATTTCAATGTGCAGGTGTTGATCGATGGGCTGGAGGATCGGCGCTATCGGCGCGAGGAGAGGCTTGCGGAAGGAAGCCCGCGAGCCTCAACTCGATGCGCGCACCGCCATTCTGCGCTGTGGTTGCGGCCACATGCCCACCGTGAGCCTGGACGATTGCGCGCACGATCGCAAGCCCAAGACCTGCCCCCCCGGAAGCTCGATCGCGCGCCTTGTCGGTGCGATGAAATCGGTCGAACACACGGTCGCGCTGGTCCGGATCGATCCCCGGCCCGTCGTCTTCGACCGCGAAACCGACCCATCCCCCACCAAGATCCGACACCTCCATGCACACGAGTCCCTCCTCCTCGACCGTGTGCTCGATTGCGTTGGCGATCAGGTTGCGCAGCGCCTGCGCGAGTCGGTCCGGGTCCGCTCGCAACAGCCCATGGGGGATCGCTCCGATCTCGAAGCGTCGCGATGCGACGAGACTCATGCCGTCCCACAGCCCGCGAACGTACTCGGACAGCTCGATCGACTCGATCTTCAGAAACTCGGTCTGCTCGGCCTTGGCGAGCAGCAACAGGTCGTCCACAAGCCGGGTGATGCGCGCGATCTCAGCCTGCACGAGTCGCTCGACGCGTCTCACCTCCCGCTCGGTGGGCGCTGCCTGTCCCGCAAGTATCTCCAGCTGGCCGCGGATCACCGTCAGCGGCGTGCGCAACTCGTGCGAAGCGTCGGCCACGAAAGCCCGCTGCCCGGCGAATGCCTCGGTGAGACGGTCGAGCATGTGATTGAACGCATCGGCAAGGACCCGCAGCTCAGTTGCCTTGCTCGAGACGCCATGGATGCGCGGGTGCAGGTCGCCCGCGTCGACCTTCGCCGCCACATCCGCCATGTGACGCAGAGGTCGCGAGATGCGCGTGCCGACCAGATAGGCCGCAGCCAGTGCCCCGAGCAGCGCGAGTGCTCCGGCAAGAATGAAGGCGCGCGCCACGCTGCCCTGTGCGTGGGCCACGACCGCCAGCGGCTCACCGGCTCCAACGGTCACGTGCGTGCCGCCGGGCAGCGTGAAGCTGCGCTCGAGCAAGCGCAGGTTGCCGACGTCGGGCAGCGCGAGCGTCGAGTAGCCGTCGCGGACGATTCTCAATTTGGCAGCGAGCTGATTCTCGTGTTGCTGTTCGAGCGTCGTCTCGCCGTTGTCGGCTCGATCTCGCGAAAACAACTCTGGACGATTCGAGCTCGTCGGCGCACCGGCTACGATCGCGAAGAGAAGCGTCGAGCTCGCGCTGAACGGCTGGCCGCGGATGTAGCTGGTGGCATGCTCTGCTACCCGGCGCGGCTTGCGATCGTCAGAGGAGATCAGCGCCTGGGCGAGCTCACTCGCCTCGCCATTTATCTCCGTGTCGATCTGATGGCGTAGCTCGCTGCCCGTGTCGCGATAGACCACCACGAAAGTGACAGCCGAGCAGGCAAGCACCACGAACGCCACCCACATCCCCAGGCGCCAGCGCAGGCCACCCGGAACGAGGCCCCCGACAATTACCCTCCTAGCCACCGCTACCGAGACGGTAGCCGACCCTTCGCACCGTAAAAATCGGAGCGGGATCGTCGCGACGTCCGAGCTTGCGTCGCAGATAGCCGACGTAGACGTCGACCACATTTGTGGCCGGATCGTGCTGATAGCCCCAGACGGCGCTGAGAATCTGCTCGCGCGAGAGCACATGGCCGCTATGACGCATCAAGTAGACGAGCAGCTCGAACTCGGTCGTCGAAAGCGCTACCTGAATGTCGGCTCGGCGTACCTTGCGAGTCAAGAGATTCACTTCTATATCGGCAACCTGGAGCGTGGTGGTGGAAGTTTGTGCGGCAACACGCAACTGCGCGCGCATACGTGCCAACAACTCGGCGAGCGAGAACGGCTTCACCAGATAATCGACCGCGCCCGTGTCCAGACCCGCGACGCGATCCTCGATCTCACCGCGGGCGGTGAGCACGATGACCGGCAGACCCGGCTTGACGTCGCGCAGTCTGGCCAGCAGCTCCATCCCGCCCATACCGGGGAGCATCAGATCGAGAACCACCAGGTCGAAGCTCTCACGCCGTGCCCGCTCCTCTC
>DATHNH010000136.1:0-4317 GCA_035486255.1 Solirubrobacteraceae bacterium
CAGATTGCCGCGGTCAACGCAGGCAACGGGCTCAGCGCGGACGGGCACGAGTTCCTCATCACCCCGTGGAACACGGCGCTGATCCTCTCCTACACCACGGCCACAGCAGACCTGACCTCGATCGGCGGCCCGGCCGATCAGACGGTGATCGACGGCGTCGTCCAGGAGATCGACATCGCCACCGGCAAGGTGCTCTTCCAATGGAACAGCGCCGACCACGTTCCCTACAGTCAGAGCGAGCAGCCATTGCCAGCCTCGGCGAGCACGCCGTGGGACTGGTTTCACATCAACGCCGTCAAGCTTGACACAGACGGCAACCTGCTGATCGACGCCCGCGACACCTGGACTACCTACAAGGTGAGCCTGACCAGCGGAAACATCATCTGGCAACTGGGAGGCAAGAACAGCGACTTCACCTTGCAGGCAGCCCCGGGACAGACTCTGGACAGCGCGAATGAGATATTCGCTTGGCAGCACGATCCAGAGCCGATCGGCAACGACGAGTACACGTTCTTCGACAACGAGTCCTCGGGTACACCGCTGCTTCCTTACAGTCGCGCGGTCACGGTGAGGCTGAACCCTTGGAGCAAAGTCGCCACGCTCGTGGCGTCTGACAATCAGCCCGAGGGTCTGTCGGCCCCATCGCAGGGCAATGCGCAGAGCACGGCCGACGGCAATCTGTTCGTCGGTTGGGGAGCGCTGCCGTACTTCTCCGAGTTCGACCGACAGGGCAACCTGATCTTCAATGCGGAGTTCCCGGCCGGCGTGAACACCTACCGCGCCTACCTGCTGCCCTGGAATCCCCCCGGCTCAGGACAGGGTGGCCCGAAAGGCCCAGGCGGCGGTCAGGGTGGCAAAGGTCCCGGCGGCGGTCAGGGCGGCCAGAAAGGCCCCGGCGGTGGTCAGGGCTCGGGCGAGGGTGGCTCGAAAGGCCCCGGCGGCGGCCAAGGTTCCGGGCGGCATGGCTCGAAAGGAAAAAGTCATGGTTCGAGGTACGGTAAAAGCCGACGGCACAGACGCGGCCGCTGAGCTTGTGAGAAGTCGTTGAGTCAAGCGGTGGGCGAGTCCGGCGCGGCCCGTGTCGCGTCGGACTCTTCCAGGTTCGGCGCGGTGCGTGTCAGGTCGGTCTCGGCCCGCTCGAGCACACGCGGCTCGCGCGGGGCCCGCTCCAGCCCTGCGCGAGCCGCGTCGGATTCGGCGCGACTCTGAGCGATCTGCTCGAACTCGCCACGGAACTCACCAAGGCTGCTGGCGAGCGCCGTGAAGTCCGAGCCGGGCAGCACCAGCAGGTCGAGCGCCGTCAGCGCCCGGGTCGTGGCACTGCGTGGCCGGCGCCCGAGCAAGGCCATCTCACCGAAGTACTCGCCCGGTCCAAGCGTGCGGATCCGTTGATCCTCTGTTCCGACGCGCTTGACCACCTCGACCTGGCCGCAGAGGATCATCAGCAGGCTGTCGCCGGCGTCTCCCTCCTCGAACACAATCTCACCTGCCTCGTAGTGCGCTTGGGTGGCGCCGCGAGCGCCACCCAAGTTGAGCTGAACAGGATGGGATGACAGCACCATGTCGCTCAACCACGAGATGGCCACGCGTGTCTTGCGCCCGGCGCCTGGGAGCTTTGCCCAGTAGATGCCGCGCCACATAAGCCAAGCCGCCACACCCTCGACCGTGATGCCGCCGGGTAGCTCGGCGACGGCCCGGTGGTGGCCGAGCGCGCCGAGCTTGCCAAGACCCTTGAACGCGAACGAGCGTTGTCTGGCGCCACTCTGATCGGCCACGATGTTCGCCGCCAAGACCTTCGCCTGGCGGATCGCGTGCTGTGCGGTCGGCGGACAGGATTCTCCGCCGGGCATCGGAACTTGGGCGCAGTCACCCGTTGCCCAAACCCGATCGCAGCCCTTGACCGCCAGTGTCATGTCGCACTCCAGCCGTCCGCGCACGCTCGCCAGCCCAAGCTGCTCCACGATCGGGTTGGGAGATGACGGCACGGTTGAGATCAGCGTTCGCGTCGCGATGCGCTGCCCGCCTGAGAGCACGGCGCTGTGTGGACTGGCCGCAACCAGACGCTCGCCGAGCATCAACTCGATGCTTTGATCTACCAGCGCCTTGGTCGAGTATCTGGCAAGTCGCGGTGTCAGCTCGCGATCGAGCACGTTCTTGCCGCTGTGCACAAGCACAACCCGCGGCTCCTCGCGCGGGATCGAGCGGTAATGGCGGGCGGCGTCTCTGACGAAGTCGTTCAACGCGGCCGCCACCTCTGTTCCAGAGAAGCCACCGCCCGCCACGACGAACGTCAGCATCGTGCGACGCACATCCGCGTCCGTGAGGACAGACGCCTGCTCCAACACGTTGATCACATGATTGCGGATGCGCACCGAATCGGCGAGCGTCTTGAACGGCAGTGCGTGCTCCGGCAGGCCGGCGATACCCCTGAAATCGGTGACGTTGCCGAGCGCCACAACGAGGTGATCGAACTTCAGCTCGTGGGTCTGCGGCGTGAGCCCGGCGCCGAGTCTCACCACGCGCCGATCCATGTCCACACTTTCGATCTCGCGCACGAACAGCTCGGTCTTCGGGAGTAGCTGGCGCAGTGGGCTGACGGTGTCGAGGATGCCGACGTCCCCGGCGATCACCTCGGCCAGCATCGGCTGGAACACCATGTAGTTCTCACGGTTGACCAAAGACACTTGCACCGGCGCGCCCTTGGCCGCCAGGCGTTCGAGGTGAAGTGCGGTGTACACGCCGCCGAAGCCGCCGCCCAACACGACCACGCGCGTGGTTTGCGCATCAGCGCTCGGATTTGTGGGTGCCATCCGCGAAAGTATCCTCGAGCAGGGCAGGTACGGCTCGACAACGCCCAAACTTTGAGAGTCGGCCGAGCGAGGCGCACTGTCGCTCGGCCGATTCAGCTCAACTGTCGATCGTCGCCATGCTCGCGTAGCGCTCACCGGCGGTGACGCCCACGGGCGCGGCCTCGTCGATACGCGCGAGATCCTCTTCTGAGAGCTCGATCTCAGCCGCCGCGACGTTCTCCTCCAGATAGGAGCGGCGCTTGGTGCCTGGAATCGGCACGATGTCCTCGCCGCGGCTCAGCACCCATGCGAGCGCCAGCTGTCCGGCCGTGACCTGCTTCTCCCCGGCTATCTGCTCGATGCGTGCAACCAGCTCGAGATTCTTCTGGAAGTTCTCGCCTTGAAAGCGGGGGTGGTGGCGGCGGAAGTCGTCCTCGGGCAGGTCCTCCGGTTTCTTGTACTTGCCGGAGAGGAACCCGCGCCCCAGGGGTGAGTAGGCCACGAAGCCGATGCCCAGCTCACGCACCGTCGGCAGGATCTCCTGCTCGGGGTCGCGCGACCACAGCGAGTACTCGGTCTGTAGCGCCGATATCGGATGCACGGCGTGTGCGCGGCGGATCGTCTGCGGCGATGCCTCCGACAGCCCGAGATAGCGGACCTTGCCCTCGTCGACCAGCTCGGCCATCGCCCCGACGGTGTCCTCGATTGGGACGCTCTTGTCGACGCGGTGCTGGTAGTAGAGGTCGATGTGATCCACGCCGAGGCGCTTCAGCGACGCTTCGCAGGCGCTGCGCACATACTCGGGCTTGCCATTTATCCCCACCCAGCTGCCGTCCTCGCGGCGCTCGTTGCCGAACTTGGTGGCCAGCACGACAAGCTCGCGACGGCCTGAGATCGCGCGGCCGACGAGCTTCTCGTTGGTGAACGGGCCGTACATGTCCGCCGTGTCCAGCAGCGTCACGCCGAGCTCGAGCGCGCGCTGGATCGTGGCGATCGCCTCGTCCTCGTCGGCGCGCCCGTAGAACTCGGACATGCCCATGCAGCCGAGCCCCTCCTCCGACGCCTGCAGTCCCTGGCTTCCAAGCTTGCGAGTCCTCATGCTCTTTGCTCCTTCTCTCGAGTAGGCGCCAAACACTCAAATGCTTGCCGGGCTTGCGCGCCGGCTATCCATCGTCTTAGCGCACAACCTGGAGCGTCGCGTGCATTCCCAGCTTGGCGTGTTCGGGCAGCGAGCACCACAGCCGGTAGACGCCGGGCTCGAGCTTCACCACTCCGTCCCAGCGCCTGCCCGACGTCAATTCCGGTGCGGCCAGCTCCGGTCCGCTGCCGCTGTGGCGCAGGCGCAGGTCGTGCGGGTCCATGCCGGCGTCGATCGCCTCGAGGTTGACCGGTCCCGCTTTGACGACGCCGCGCGAGAGGATCAGGCGGTACTCGACCTCGGTGACCTGCAGATGGCCGATGTCCCCTGCGCGCGCGCGGGACCTCGCGTTTTTGTCGATGGTTGCGCCGGCCGGCCGCCAGGTGCGCG
>DATHNH010000137.1:0-16316 GCA_035486255.1 Solirubrobacteraceae bacterium
CCCTCGCGCACAAGATGATGGTGGACCGAGGAGACCGCCAGCAGCGATGGGATCGCCGCCCTAGCCGGTCCCAGCAGACGATCGGAGAGGATGATGATGTTGACGCCCTCGGCAATGGCTTGGTGCGCTTGATCGCAAACGCGCGCGAGCGCCTGCGCCAGACCCTCGGGTCCCTCGGAGACCTTCCAGGTGATGTCGAGCGTGCGCGAGGAGAACATGTCGTGGGATATGTGGCGCAAGGTCTCGAGCTCGCGGTTGAGCAGGATCGGCTGGTCCAGCTCGAGCTTGTGAGCGTGCTCGGGGGTCTCGTCGAACAGGTTGTGCTCGGTACCGAGACTCGTGGACAGGCTCATCACGATTTCCTCGCGGATCGGGTCGATCGGAGGATTCGTGACCTGTGCAAAGAGCTGCTTGAAGTAGGAGAACAGCGGCGGCGCCTGGTCTGAGAGCACCGCCAGCGAGAGATCGTTGCCCATCGATCCGAGCGGCTCCTGAGCGTCGCGCGCCATCGGCTCCAGCAGTACGCGCAGGTCCTCTTGTGAGTAGCCGAAAGCGCCCTGGCGACGACGCAGCGGCTGATCGGAGAGCGTCACCTGCTCCGACGGCTCGATCTCCGCGAAGCGCACCGCGTTGCGCGCATACCACTCTCCATAGGGACGCTGCGTCGCTATCCGATGCTTGACGTCGCCGTCGTCGACCACCCGACCCTGCTCGAGATCCACGAGAAACAACTTTCCCGGCTGCAGGCGCCCAAGCCGCACGACTTGATCGGTGGGCACGTCGAGCAGACCCGCCTCTGAGCCGAGTACGACGTGGCCGTCCTTGGTTATTACCCAGCGCCCGGGACGCAGTCCGTTGCGATCGAGCGTCGCCCCGACCACACGGCCGTCGGTGAAGGCGACCGCCGCGGGTCCGTCCCACGGCTCCATCAGGCAGGAGTGGAAGGCATAGAACCCCTTCAGCTCCTCAGAGAGGTCGGCGCGACCACGGTAGGCCTCGGGGATCATCATCATCACCGCATGCGGCAGCGAGCGCCCGGCGAGCATCAACAGCTCGAGCACGTTGTCGAAAGTGGCCGAGTCCGAGTTGCCCTGTGTGACGACCGGCAGGATCTTGGCCAGATCCTCGCCGAACAATTCGGAGGCAAGCTCCGACTCGCGCGCGCGCATCCAGTTGACGTTGCCCATCACCGTGTTGATCTCGCCGTTGTGGCAGATCACCCGATACGGGTGGGCCAGCTCCCAGCTGGGGAAGGTATTCGTGGAGAAGCGCGAGTGCACGAGCCCCAGCGCGCTCTTACAGCGCTCGTCGCGCAGGTCGGGATAGAAGGCACCGAGCTGATAGCTGATGAGCATGCCCTTGTAGTTGATCGTGCGCGATGAGCTGGAAGTGACATAGAAGCCCTTGCCGGCGTCCTCGCCGGCTGTCACAGCTTGTTCGCAGATGCGTCGGATCACATACAGCTTGCGCTCAAAAGCGTCCTGGTCGAATTCGAAGAACTGCCCGCGCTCCTCAGGATGGGACCAGACACGGGCACGTGACTGCTCCACCACGCCTGCCTTCGTCGAGCCGGCCTTCGTCGGGCCGGCCTTCGTCGAGTCGGCCTTCGTCGAGTCGGCGCCGACGCCCGCCCCGGCGCCCACGAACAGCTGGCGAATGACGGGACGACACGCAGCGGCGGTCGCGCCGGTGTGCTCAGGGCAGACGGGAACATCGCGCCAGCCGAGCACTCGCTGGCCCTCCCGGCCGACCGTTTGCTCGAGCAAGGCCTCGATCCGCGTGCGCGCGGCGACGTCGTTTGGCAGGAAGCACATCATCACGCCGTAGGCTCCAGCCACAGGCAACTCGAAGTCTGTGAGCGCACGAAACAGCTCGTCGGGCATCTGCATCAGGATCCCTGCGCCATCGCCGGTGAGCGGGTCGGCGCCGGAGGCACCGCGATGCTCGAGGTTCTCGAGCGCCGTTATCGCGCGTGTGACGACCTCATGCGTGGGAAGGTTGTCCAAGCGCGCGACCATGCCGACCCCGCACGCGTCGTGCTCATAGCGGGGGTCGTAGAGTCCAGCGGCCTGTGATGGCAATGTGTGCGAAGTCATGTGAGTGCTGCCTCGAGGCGACGCGCCCCTGTGGGCTGCGGCGCCCTCGCGGGCATGGGGGGTCGGCACCTGAGGCGGAGCCTGAAAGCGTAGCATCGCGATCGCCTCTGGAGAGGCATCGGACGTGTGAAATCCGTCCTCGACGGGGATCATTATGGGCGAGACGGCACGGCACTATCGGAACGGCAAAGCGCCAGGAGAGGCAATGACGCCGGACATGGAGCTCGCGCTCACCGCGCGGGCCGAGAACATTGCAGTGGTTCGTTATGCCCTTGGCGGCCTTGGCGAGGCCTTCGCGGTACCTGAGTCAAAGCTCTCGGATATCCGCCTCGCGGTGACCGAGGCATGCGCAAACGTAGTCGTGCACGCCTATCCCGAGGGCCATGCGGGCCCAATGGAGGTCATAGCAAGCAAGGACGACGACGCCCTGACCGTGCTGGTACGCGATTCAGGGCGCGGCATCGGACCGCGTCCGGACAGCCCGGGGCTCGGCCTTGGACTGTCGTTGATCGCGGCGCTTGCCGACAGCGTGCAACTTGCTCACGGCGTGGAGAAGCACACGGAGGTCCGAATGACCTTCTCGCTCACCGGCTCCGCACCCAGCATGGATCAGGCGTCGAGCATCGATCGCATCGATCAGGCGTCGAGCATCGATCAAACGCCCGGTGCGGATCAAGCGTCGAGCATGAACGGGCACGGCCGATGAGCGAACCGGTCGGTCAGGCCGACCTGATGGACTCGCTGGATACACCCGTCGTTGCCGGCTCGAACGCAGACGAGCAGGAGGACCCGGTCACGACGAACCTCGCGCGTGTCCGGCTTGCGGAGGGTCCGTTGGTCGGCCCCGTACTGTGGCGCGTGCTGTCGATGATGCTCGCTCGCGCAGACTGGCCGTTGAACCGTCTCGACGACGCACTGCTGATGTGCGACGTCCTGGCGGAGCACACGTGCACACATACCAGCGACGCCGGCGTGACGTTCAGTATCGAAGTCGGCAAGCACGAAGCGGAGCTGCGAGTACTCGATCTCAGAGAGGACGGCGCGCAGGGCCTCGTCCAAGAGGCGACCCTGCCACTGGTGGGCAACGTGCTCGAGCGCATCGCCGACCGCGTATCGATCGAGCGCGGTGTGGATGGGGTCGGCTCCCAACTGATTATCGTGCTGAGCGCACGGATACCCTGCCGGCCCTGAGCTCACTCAAGACGATGCCTCCGCGCCGGCGCGCAGGCGTGAGAGCGCTTGGCGGATCAGACGCGAGACCTGCATCTGAGATACACCGATCCGCTCGCCGATCTCCGCTTGCGTGAGATCGTCGCCGAAGCGGAGCTTCAAGACCATACGCTCACGCTCGCCGATCTGTCCCAGTAGTGGCGCCAAAATCGCGCGCTCCTCCGCGCGGTCGAAGCCATCGTCATCGGAGCCCAGCCCCTCTGCGACGGTCTCGGTCTCCTCGTCTCGGGAGGAGCGTGGAGCGTCGAGCGATCCCGCCCTGTAGGCGCCCATCGCCTCGAGTGCCTCCAGCACCTGCTCCTCGGATACCTCGACAACCCGGGCGACCTCGCCGACAGACGGAGAATGGCGCTGCCCCAGAGAAAGTCGTGTGACGGTCTGATCGACCCGTAGGGCCAGCTCCTGTAGGTCGCGTGGCACCCGCACCGACCAGGTGCGATCGCGAAAATGACGCTTGAGCTCACCGAGGATCGTGGGAACGGCGTAGCTGGAGAACATCACCTCGCGCGAGCAATCGAAACGATCGACGGCCTTCAGGAGCCCGATCGAGGCGACCTGGATCAGATCCTCGATCGGCTCATCGGTGTGCTGGTAGCGACGGGCGAGACGCCGCGCGAGCGGTAGGTAGCGTTCGACGAGCAGCTCCCTTGCATGCGGCTCGCCGTCGGCGTGCATACGGGCGAAGAGCTCTAGATCCGTCACGAAAGGCGGTGTCTGGATGACCGTAGCCGCTGATCTTTCGGTCGCCATGGTTCCCTCGTCCGCCTATCCGTTCCACTCGCTCGCGAAACATACGCTTGCGAAAGTCAGCCTACCCCTTCAACCATCGGATTCCAATGTGGTGGATCGCTCACTCGAGGTACGGGTTTCCCCCCAAGAGCACAGTCCGGCACGAGCTGGACACGTCAGACAGATGCCGCGGTGGGGCGCCTCGGAGACGGAGAAGCCCTTGCCTCTGACGCGCGCGATACGGTCGAGTAGTCGCCCGCGCAGGGCATCGCGCTCGTGCGCATCGAAACTGACCGCGACCCACTTGTCCGGACGTTCCAGGAACCAGTGGACAACTTGCACCTCCAGTGCGCCGTCCTCGATCGCGGCGAGCGCATACAGGAGCCGCTGGAAGCCGTAGTCGCGCTGCACGAGTTGCTCCAGGTCCTCGCCGCCGACGAGCCGATCGCTCTTGTAGTCGACGATCAGGCTGCTGCCGTCGGGCTGCTCGACGAGCAGATCGAGCACGCCTGTCACCAGAGGCTCCCCGACACCGAGCGAGAAAGCGAATGGGTGCTCGCGGCGCGCGCGGCGCGCCAGGCCGAGCAAGCGAGCCGGCTCGGCGGCGAGCGCGGTGACTATCAGCGCGGCAATCTCCTGCCGCTCGCTCGGGCCGAGATCGACACCGATTTGCCGTGCCATGCGAGCGACGTCCTCCAGCGATGGTGGTTGTGGACGTGCGAAGTCGATCGACTCGAGCAACCGATGGACGATCGTGCCGCGCCGGCGTGCCTCGATCCCGCCATCGTCGCCGACAGAGCGCGCGGCAGAGCGATTCTCGGGGATACCCAGGACCCGTTCGACGTAGAAGCGGTAGCCACATCGTTCGAGCTCGGCAAGCGCGGTGTAGCTCATCGTCGCATCGGGATCGCTGAGTGGCAAGCGACGCGGTGTGGCAGCGTGGACGGGCGGCTTGGGCGTGGCTTGGTGGACTAACGGGCCGAGCGCCTCCGGACCGGGAGCGGGCTTCGCGGGGGCGACAGCGCGTGCCTCGGCGGCTCGATCGGGCGGCTCGCCGGTCCCTGTGCGCGCTTCGCTTGCGTTATCCGGTATCTGGGGCGCAAACGTGGGACAGGGGTCCGCGAGGGAGTCGCCATCGCGAGCCCTCTCGGCGTTACTCGAGGAATGAAAGACACAGCGCACCGTCAATCCGCCACCCAAGTCCGTCGTCAAGCCGCCCGTCGGCGGCGCGTCGGAGGTGGCGAGCTTTGGGGCATCTGGCACAAGCGCAGGCGCCAGCCAGGCGATCGGGGCAACTCCCGGCCTCGTTGCCGGCCAGCGTCCGAAGGCCACGGAGCCGCTCAGCAGCAGTCGCTGCTCGGCGCGCGTGCAGGCGACGTACAGGACACGGTCCTCCTCCCCTTCCTGCGCGGCTCGGCGCTCGTCGCGCAGCTCCTCGTAGGCAAGTCCGCAGACCGACTCGGCGCTTCCCAGCTCCTGCAAGCGCAGTCCCAAGCGCCCGCCGGCGCCGTCGACCAAGAGATCGGGCACGCGCAGGTTGGGCTCGCGGCCAAGGTCGGCAACGCACACGACCGGAAACTCAAGGCCCTTGGCCGCATGGATGCTCATCAGGCGCACCGCGTCGAGCTGCGCGTCGCCCACCGGCGCTTCGGCCTCGCGACCGGCGAGCGCGATTTCGAGATGGGCGACGTGATCCAGGAAGCCGCGCAGATCACGGCCCTCCTGTGCTTCGAAGCGCCGCGCCATGCGTATGAGCTTGTGGACATTGGCGAGCCGGCGCTCGCCCCAGTCGAGCGAGAGCACGTGCCTGTCATAGCCGGTGGCGGAGATAGCGCGCCGCAGTAGCTCGAATATGGGATGCAGCGGAGCGCTTGCGCGCTCGGCCGCAAACAGCTCTCGGAAGGAA
The DNA here is from genome assembly GCA_035486255.1 of Solirubrobacteraceae bacterium. GTDB lineage: Bacteria > Actinomycetota > Thermoleophilia > Solirubrobacterales > Solirubrobacteraceae > Palsa-744. The sequence goes on from DATHNH010000137.1 coordinate 5,962, forward strand.
CCCATCCGCTCGCGATCGTCGGCCGGCAGCAGCTCGTCGAGCGCGGCGGAGTGCTCGACGAGCGCCTGCCACACGCCGCACCCTTGCTCACGGGCCGTGCGCGCGACGAGTGCGAGCCCGTCGCTCGAGACGCTCCCGAGCGGCGAGGCCAGCGCCGAATAGAGCGCGAGCTCGTCTAGTGGGTTGGCGAGCGCCCGCAGCCACGCGAGCAGATCCCCAACCTGTTGATGACTCCAGAAGCCACCCACCCCGGCGAGCGTGCGCAAGCCACACCGGCGCAAGGCGCTCTCGTACACGGGCAGGTCGCCCAGCGCTCGCAACAGCACCACGACCTCTCCCGCTCGCGCCTCACCGCTTGCGACGAGCTCTGCGATCCGCCCAGCGAGCAGCCGCGCTTCGGCCTGGCGCCACAACGTCGCTTCCGGCAAGCCGGCGAGATCGTCCTGCTCGGGCAGTCCCTCCCAGCCGCGCTTGTCGGTGAGCAGCAACTCTACGATCGGCTTGGATTTGTGCTCTTTCGTGAGCGCAAGCGCAGGCGTCAGCGCTGTGAAGTGCTCTCCGATCCGCTCGGCGAAGATCCGCTCGACGGCTGCGAGAATCGGGGGCAGGCTGCGGAAGTTGCGTGTCAGCGCGAGACTGGCGCCATCTCCAAGCAGCCGTTCGCGGCGCTCGCGAAAGAGCCCGACGTCGGCATGACGAAAGCCATAGATCGACTGCAGTTCGTCGCCTACGGTGAAGAGGTTGTCACGGTCGAGGGTTGCCAACACTTGGAGCTGGCGTGGGTTTGAGTCCTGGAACTCGTCGACCATCAACAGCTGGAAACGCTCCGCCCACGAGTCGCGCACCTCCGCGTGCGCTTCGAGCAGTGCACGCGCGTTCAGCTCGAGGTCGTCGAAGTCGAGCGCGGCGCGGGCGTGCTTGCGCTGGGCATAGCCGGCGCCGAAGCGTTCGAGCAGCTCGCCGATCAGCTCACAGGCGCGGATTGCCTTGGCGTCGACCTCCTCGCGGTCGCCGTCATCGGCTTGGATATCGGCATCCTGCGGATTAGCAGTCTGTTCGAGCCCCCTGTCCACTCCCGGGCGGTCCGCTTCGAGGGCTCGGAGCTGCTCCAGCCCGAGACTCATACGAGTTTGGAAGCGAGCCGACGGTAGCCGTGGCTCTACCTGTCCTTGGCTGCGCATCTGGGCGTACGTACCCAGCACCATCGCGCGCAGCGAATCGGCGCCGTAGGCCGCCACAAGGTCGACCGCCTGCTGGCGCTCACCGGCCATGAAGCCGGCCAACGCGTCGCTGAAGGCCAGCGTACGCAGGCGGGTCGCGATGCCCTCCTCGAGGATCTCAAAGCCGGGTTCCACCCCGGCCTGAACGGGATGACTACGCAACAGCCGCGCACAGAAGCCGTGGAAGGTGCACACATTCGCGGCCTCGGTCTCACGTGCCGCCTCGCGATCGCCAAGCTCCAGCATGCGCGCGCGCACCCGCTCGCGCAACTCGCCGGCGGCGCGCTCGGTGAAGGTGATCGCGAGGATCCGCCCGGGAGTCACGCCATCCTCGCGCACCGCGCGCACGAAGCGCTCGACCAGCACCGAGGTCTTGCCGCTGCCGGCGCCCGCGGCGAGCAGCAGCGAGCCTGTACGTCTTGCCACCGCACGCTCTTGCTCGTCGGTGAGCCGGCGCCGCTGCTCGCCGGCGTGCGGAGACAGCTGCTCGCTGGTGTGCAGAGACAGCCGCTCGTCGGTGTGCAGAGACAGCCGCTCGAAGTCGAGCTCCAGTTGCCGGGAAGGCGTCATCGCTCGCAGCGGCAGATCGTGGGGTATGCACAGCCACCGTTGTAGGCGCAAGTGTCGGGCCGTGGCTCCAGCGCCCCCGAGCGCGCCTGTGCAGCTGAACGCAACGCGGCTGCGACGCACTGGTCGATCAGCTCGCGCAGCTCCTCGTGCTCGAACCGGTCGGTGCGTACGCAGTCGAGCTCCAAACCGCTGTCGCCGTCGAGCACGCCGCGCGCGCGAATGTCCCTGCCGGCAAGCGGCTGATAGAAGCCCCCCACCGCCGTGCGGTCGAGCAGCACCTCGACCGCACGCATATAGAGCGCCAGCTGAAAGGCGCCGTCGCCGACCCACTTCGCCCCCGGCGGCGCGAAGCGACCCTTGTAGTCGTAGACCACCGCCTCGCTCGCCGATCCGAGATCGACGCGGTCGATGCGTCCACGCAGGAGCACCCCCTCGCCAAGCTCGAGCGGCGCCAGCGTCTGCGCACGGGACCCCCCACCGTTGCCGACAAGCTCGTCGCCCGCCTCGCCTTCGAACCCGAACTCCAGCTCCAAGTACGTCGGCTCGAGCGGACTCGCCTGCTCGGCGGCGTGCTCCAGGTAGCGTCCCAGGTCGACCTGCAAGCGTCGGCGTGCACCCGGTAGACGCTCGGGCACCACTGACAGCGGATGGCTCGCCTCCAGCTCCAGGAGCGCATCATGCAGCAAACGCTTGGCAAGCCCCACGCTCGCGGGAGTCAGGCGCGCCGAACCGGTGCGCTCGCGCAAACGCTCGAGTGTGTCCTTCAGCGCCGCATGCGCCAAGCTGCCACGCGCGAGCGCCTCGGGATCGGGCTCGATGTCCTCGGCGCGCAGGAGGCGCTCGACAAACCACTTCACGGGACAGGCGGTCCAGCTCTCCAACGAAGAGGCAGACCACAGCACGCGCTCGCCCAAGTCGCCGAGCACACGTTCGTCCTTCAGAGGAGCGATCGGACGAGCCGGCACCCTCGCCGAGGACGAGCACGCCGATGGCATCGCGCGCATCCCAGCCTCGCGTCTCGCCATCGCGCCGGCCGACCTGCCTGGCCCGGGCCAACCCGGGGCGCCCGCGACTCGACGCGCGGTGCGCTCTGTCAGCTTCGCGGAGAACAGATCGCACACATCCTCGACGAACAGAGACCGAGCCAGCGGTGTTCCCTCCTCGTCGGCGATATGCCAGCTGAGCGTCAGGCGCTCCTCGGGACGCGAGGCGAGGGCGTAGAGCAAGTAGCGCTCGGCCGCAAGCGCATCCGGCTCGCCACGTAGCACCAGCCCGGAGGCGTGGGCAAGCGCGCGACGCCGCTGCTCGTCGAGCAACGGATGTGGCGTGGCGGGCGCGGGGAATACACCTTCCTGTAGCCCGCACGCGAACACCATGCGCACGCGTCGTGCTCTGAGCGACAGGGGATCGACGACGGCCACCCGCCCGGCCTCCAAATGCTCGCTCACCGACAATTCGAGCCGCTCCAGCACCTCGATCGTCTCACTCGCGCTCGGCGCGAGCTCAGGCGCCGCGCGCGCCAGCTCACGCAGCTCCTCGAGCGCGTGTCGGGCACCCGTCAACGCGTGTGCGTCGTCGAGCTCGTCGTCGTCGAGCACCGACGCGGTGGCGCTACGCGGAGCGCAGAACAGCCGCCGAAGCTCGCTCATCAACGCGTCGATCAGCGCATGCGTGCCCTTGCCCACCGCCTCACGCAGGCGGTCGATCCGCTCGAGCGGCCACTGCTCGACCTCCCACAGCGCCCGAGCCCCGGCGCCGTCGAGCACTCCCTGAGCGCGAGCGCGGGCCTCCAGGCGATCGAGCAGCTCCGGGCGCACCAGCGCACCCGGAGTCCCCAACCACCCCAGCAGGTCACCCAGCTCGCCCCCATCCACGGCACAGTGCAGGATCCCGAGCAGGCCGCGCCCAAGCGCGGTTCGGGCGAACATGACGCGCCGCCGCCGTGCGTAGGGGATGTCGAAATCCTCGAGCACTTCGCCGATCAGGCCCGCGATCGACTCGGGAGAGCGGTGCACGATCGCGATCTCCTCGGCCGGCACGCCGTCGTCGAGCAACGCCCGCACCTGGCCCGCGACAAGCTCCAGCTCGGCGCGCGGGGTCCCGCCCTCGAGCAGCCTGACCGCCTCCCCGGGCTCGACTCGCACGGCGTCATCGCTCAACAGCGAGCGCTCCAAATGGTGCAGCGCCTCGCGCGAGCGCGGCGCGTAGTACTCGGCGCGAGGGGCCAACTCGGTGTGAGCGTCGGCGAATGGGGCGAGCCGCTGGAAGGTGGAGGCTCGACCGGCAAAGACGACGCGACCGGCCTCGAAGGCGAGCGAGACGGTTACCGCGGCGCCAACTATGCCACCGAGCGTCAGGATCGTGTCGACCTGCAGCTCGGTGAAGTCGTCGAAGCCATACAGCAATACCGGCGCCGAGCCCCACAGCGCGGGTTTGCGGCGCAGCTCGTCGAGCGCCCGCGTCGTGCGCAGCTCGCGATCCGCGCGCCGCATCTTCGCGAGCGTCGTTTGATAGCGCTCGAAGATGGTGCAAAGCCGCTCGAGCATCGCGCGCTCGCCGGACCGCCCTGTCTCCTCGGAGCTCCAGGCGCCAAGCGCCCCGCGCAGCCGCGCCGGGGTCACACGCTGAGCCTGGAGCTCGGAGACCAGTCGTGCGAGCTCGCTCGCCATGCCGGGACGTGCGTCCGCGATGCGCGCCAGCACGCGCTCGCGAGCGAGCGCTCCAAGCGGCGCCCGTATGTCACCCGAACGCTCACACACCTCTGCCAACAGCCCCTCGAAACGCTCCACCCGCGCGCCAAGCACCGTCCCCCCTTCGGCCAGCTCGCGTCGGTAGCGCACCTGATCGGCCTCGGTCGGCACCACCAGCAATGGCTCCGCGCCACGCGCCACATGTCCGCGCACCGCTTCCAACAGGACGCGTGCCTTGCCGGCGTTGGCTGGTCCGGTTACGAGCGCGATCGGCATGCTGCCATCCTGGCGCACCGACCCGACGGGCCAGTGTCGGGTTAGGGCCAGGGCCGGTATCGGCGGCCGCGATCATGGTGGGAGTCGGGATCGCCTGGACAATCACGACGGTGCCGGATTCAGTGGAACGGCTCGTCTGTGTCAAGCCGATTCAGCTTGACCGCTTCCACCCCTGTAGTCGGACCCAAAGATAAAGATTGGGTACCTAAATATTTCCTCCCGGCCCACAAAGGGGGGTGTTAGTGAGCAGACCCGTTTTGAAAGACCTTCCCATCACCCCTGCCATCCACCCAATAGGTCTGCGCCGGGGCGCGACCCATAAAAGACGTCACACAATCGACCCGTGGACGCACAAATCGACCCGTGGACGCGCAAGCCGTAACGTCACGCAAATCGACCTGTGGACGCACAGCCGTAACGTCACGCAATCGACCAGATGGGCAATCGTAGGACGTCATGCAAAAACGACCCGCGCGAACGCGCGACCCGTAAACCGCTACGCGGCGCTCGCGGCTACCGCGTCTTGCTGGCCCGCCGCTTCCTGGGCAGCAGCCTCTTGACCATCCTCGGCCTCAGGCGGCTTGGCGCCCTCACGGGCCCACTCCTCGTCGAACTCGACGCGCCACTTGCCTTCCTCGTTCTGGCTGAGGGCCAGACGAGCGCGGAAGTTGCGCCCGCTACGTGCCTTGAAACCGGTCACGGCCTTGGCCGTGTAGCCGCTGTGGATCAACTCCTTTGCCACCGCCACCGGCAGCTGCTTACCGGACTTGCCCTTCCAGATCACAAAGCCACAGCCCGGATCCTCGCGCGCCCAGCAGGAGTAGCCCTTGCGGTTCTCTTTGATGTCGTGTCCACAGATCGGGCATGGGCCGAGGTTGGCGCGCGGAATGCGCACGTCCTTCAGTTTCTCATCCAGCTCTTTGACGGTCAGCTCCGCGAAACCGGCGATGTCGCTCATGAACTTCTCGCGCGAGTCTTCGCCGCGCTCGATCTTGTCGAGGCGGTGCTCCCACTGGCCGGTCATGTCCGGTGAGCTCAAAGCATGCTCGCCGAGCAGCCTGATCACGTTGAGACCCTTCTCGGTGGCCACAAGCGCGCGTGCGTCGCGTTCGATGTAGCCCACCTGGATCAACCGCTCGATGATCGCCGCGCGTGTCGCCGGCGTGCCGATCCCCGACTCCTTCATCGCCTCGCGCAGCTCGTCGTCCTCGACGAGCTTGCCGGCGGTCTCCATCGCACCTAGCAACGAGGCGTCGCTGTAGCGCCGCGGGGGCTTTGTTTCCTTGCGCTCGCTTGCGATCTCGAGCGTCTGTACCTCTTCGCCGTCGTTCAGCTTGGGCAGCTGCTGGTCGGCGCCCTCGTCTTCCTCGGCGGCGGACTTCGCCTCGGAGGGCACCTCGCCGTAGACCCCGCGCCAGCCGGGAACGAGCAGCAGCTTGCCGCGCGTCCTGAAGACATGCCCCGTGCTCTGCTCTCCGCTGCTCTGCGCTGCCTCGGGCACGACCGTCGTCTCCACACGCGTGTTCTCGAATACCGCCTCAGGGTGGAACACGGCGAGGAAGCGCCTGACGACCATGTCGTAGACGCGCTTGTCGTCGTCGCCCATGCGGTCGACGGCGTGCTCGGCCTTGGTCGGGATGATCGCGTGGTGGTCTGTGACCTTCTCGTCGTTGACCACCCGCGCGAGCGGCAACACGTCGAGGCCGGTGACATATGCGGCAGCCTTCGCGTACTCCTTCTGCCCGCCCACAAGCTCGGCGGTCGGCTTTATCTCCTCGACCATGTCGGTCGTCAGATAACGCGAGTTGGTTCGCGGATAAGTCAGCGCCTTGTGCTCCTCGTAGAGGCGCTGAGCCGCCGCGAGCGTGCGGCGCGCGGAGAAGCCGTAGCGCGTGTTGGCCTCGCGCTGCAGCGTCGTGAGGTCGTACAGCATCGGAGCACGCTCGCGCTGCTCCTTCTTGTCGAGCTTGGTGATCGTGCCCTGCCTGCCCTGGCAGGCCGCGACGATCGCAAGCGCCTCCTCCTCGGTTGCAAGGCGCGGCTTCGCACCGGCATGAAAGCGTCCTCCGTAGACGCGCGAACCTTCGGCTCCACCCCGGCCAGATCCGTTGTCAGGGCTCCCGCTGCCCCCCACAGAATCACCCCCCGCATCTCCGTCAGCGGCGCTTCCCGCGTCGAAGCGTGCGTCCACCAGCCAATAGGGCTCGGGCACGAACGCCTTGATCTCCTCCTCGCGGCGAGCCACGATCGCGAGCGTCGGCGTCTGCACCCGCCCAAGCGATACCGCCCCGTCGAAGGACGATTTCAGGCGGATGGTGGCGGCACGGGTGGCGTTCATGCCGACGATCCAGTCGGCCTCCGAGCGCGAGCGGGCCGCCTGCTCGAGCAGCGCATAGTCCTCGGCGGGCCGCAGCGACTCGAAGGCACTCTTCATCGCGGCGGTCGTCATCGAGTTCAGCCACAGTCGCTGCACGGGCTTCTTGGCTTTAGCCTTCTCATACAGGTAGGCGAAGATCAGCTCGCCCTCGCGCCCGGCGTCGCAGGCGTTGATCACCCGCTCGACGTCGTCGCGACCGAGTTGAGCGGTAACGACCGACATCTGCTTGCGCGAACGCTCGTCGCGCACGACCAGCTTGAACTTGGTGGGCACGATCGGCAGGTCCGGCATCCGCCAGCGCTTGTACTTGGCGTCGTATTCGTCGGGATCGGCGAGCTGCACCAGATGGCCCACGGCCCAGCTGATGACGTAGTCGGGACCATCGAGGTAGCCCTCTTGCTTGGCGAACGGTCCGGGTAGGACACGCGCCAGGTCTCGCCCAACCGAAGGCTTCTCCGCGATCACGAGCGTCTTTGACATGGCGCCCAGCGTAGCGGGTGAGTGAAGCGACGCATGAGCGACCCCTCGACGTGCTTCACCCACCCCGGGCGCCCGACCCGACGCCCGCCTACGCTCAACCCCCGATCGGCGCTCGTGGGTTGGCTCCCCAGAAGACCTGCGTGCCGAGCATCCCGATCAGCGTGACGAGCACGATGTTGAGCACCATCGACTTCGCCGTGGCGGTGCCCACGCCCACCGGCCCCCCGGAGGCGTTGTAGCCGTAGTAACAGGACACGAGCACGATCACCGTGGCCATCGACATCGCCTTGACCATGCTGTAGAGGTAGTCGGTCGGGTTCTGGTACTGCCAGAAGATCAGCAGGTAGCCACCCGAGGAGACCGAGGCGACCTGATGGACGACGGCGATGTAGGAAGCGAGGAACGCGACTCCCACGCCGGTGGCATAGACGAACGGCAGCACCAACCATGCGGCGAGCAGGCGGGTGGCACAGAGATAGGAGATGGAGTCGATACCCATCACTTCCAGTGCGTCTATCTCGTCGTTGATGCGCATCGCGCCGAGCTCGGCGACGATCCCGGTGCCGATCTTCGCGGCCATCATGTAGCCGAACGCGTAAGGAATAGCCTCGCGTAGATCACACCATCCGGCAAACGCGCCCGCATAGGACGGAGCGCCCTGAGACTGCGTGAAGTAGGCGCCCTCGGTGCCGCACGCGCCCAGTCCGATGATGAACACGAGCGTCCAGATGACGACCGTCGAGGTGAGGATCAGGATTCCCGACTGGCGTACCGTCTCGCCGAAGAAGCGCAGCACGCGCAAAGTGAGCACATCGCGCAGGATGCGCGCTCCGAACTGACCGATCTCACCGGTTGAGGCCAGCCCGTCGCGCGGGGTGACACCCAGCTGGCTCACCTGATCACCAAGATGTTGGGGTGCGTGGCGAGCAGCATCTGCGTGAAGGCGTAGTTGAACGCTCCGAACACCAGGAACGACACGACGATGGCTTGGTTGACCGCGCGTCCGACGCCCTCGGCTCCTCCGGAGGCGGTCATGCCCTTGTAGCAACAGACGATCGCGATGATCGCCCCGAAAATGGCCGTCTTGAGCGTCGAGCCCCACAGATCGGTGGTCGAGGTGTTGGCGAAGAACGTCACCCAGAATGGCCCAAGCGGCTGATGGTTGACGACCGCCGCCAAGAGCCCTCCGAAGAGGCCGAACAGCACCGCGTAGATGTTGAACAATCCCGTGGCGAGCATCAGCGCGAGGAAGCGGGGAACCACCAGGTTCTTGACCGGGTCGACGCCCAGCACCTGTAGCGCGTCCAACTCCTCGCGAATCTTGCGCGCCCCCAGATCCGCGGTGATCGCCGTGCCGGCCGCCCCGGCGAGCACGATCCCCGTGATGATCGGCCCGATTTCGCGCACCACCGCCAGCACGAAGAATCCTCCGAGGCGATCGAGCCCACCGAACAGGCTCAGGAAGTTGGCGGCCTGCAGTCCGGGCGCGCCGTAGGAGAGAGCGAAGGTCGACACCAGCAGCGGCAGCCAACACACGCGCAGCACGAACAAGAACTGCCAGACGAACTCGCCGCCGTAAGGGTAGGGCGGGCGCAGCGCCGCGGAGATCGTCCTACCGGCGAGCACCATCATGTCGCCCGTTTCCTCGAGCACGTTGCGGGTGGGAAGCAACGCTCGTCTCATCAACCCTTCCATAGAACTAGTGTACTAGTTCACTAGTACACTGTGTTTCTTCCCTGCGAGCGTCTAAAGTTGGGCGCATGGCAAGGCGCGACCGTCACAACTTGCATCAGTCAGGCGCAACCGCCGACGAGCCGCCGACGGGAATGACGCCACGAGCGTCGGGAATGGCTTCTGGAGCGGCTGAGGCAAACCAACTCGACCTCGGAGACCTCACGATCGATCGCGCCGGCGAGATTCCGATCGGCGTACAGCTTGCTTGGGGGTTGCGGGCTCGGATCGGCGACGGCAGACTCGCGCCCGGCCAGCGCCTGCCGGGCCTGCGCGAACTTGCCGAGATGCTTGGCATCAACGCCAACACGGCTCGAACGGTCTACCAGCGCTTGGAGCAGGAGGGGCTGATCGACAGCCGTCAGGGGACCGGCACGTTCGTGGCGAGCGTCGCCCAGGAACCCTCGGCGGTTGGTCAGATCGCGGCCGATGCGGCGCGTCAGGCGCGCAGGACAGGCGTCGATCCACGCGAGGTGGCGGCAGCGCTGTACGTAGCCGCGGGGCTACCCGTCGACGCCGCGACACAGGCCGGCGAGCGACGTCGCGAACTGCGCGTCCAGATCGCCGCCCTGGAGCAGGCACTCTCGGAGATCCAGGTCACCCATCCGGGGTTGATCCGGGCGCCCACCAAACCTCTCAGGTATGCGGGCCCACGCCTGCTGAGCGTCGAGGATCTCGAGCGTGTCCGAACGGATCTCGTCCGCCGCCTTGCCGCCGGCGAGCCGGCGATCAAGACATCGACCGACGCCAGACAGGGCGCGAGCGAGGCCGGTCGGAGCGCCGCGCACAACATCAACATGGGCGATGACCGGCGGACCGAGGACACGCTGGTCGCCGACTCGAAGCCTGCCAAGCCAGGGCGAGATAGGAAAGTTCCCCGCGCGCGGCCGAGGACACGCCCGTCAACCGCCTGATCTCTGTTGGGCCGGCCCCGCTCGTCGAGCACGTCCCGGTCATGACGACGCTCATCCGGATGTACATTCGCCCGTGCCCATCATGTGGCCCGCGGCT
>DATHNH010000138.1:0-3658 GCA_035486255.1 Solirubrobacteraceae bacterium
CCTCGCCGGGCACGAGCCGGCCACCGGGGGCACGATGACCGGTAAGGCAGAGCCGCATCAGAGCGTGCTCCCACTCTCAATATGAGCTTCCTCACGTACCTAACCGGATTCGGTGGCCGCGACATGGCGGTGGACCTGGGAACCGCGAACACCCTCGTATACGTGCGTGGGCGGGGAATTGTGCTGTCCGAGCCGAGCGTCGTGGCGATCGATTCGCGTACCGGCGAGGTACATGCCGTTGGCATCGAGGCAAAGCGCATGCTCGGTCGTACGCCCGGCACGATTCAGGCCATTCGCCCCCTCAAGGACGGGGTCATCGCCGACTTCGACGTGACCGAGGAGATGTTGCGTCACTTCATTCAGAAGGTCCACCAGAACCGTTGGGCCCATCCACGGGTCGTGGTGTGCGTGCCGTCCGGGGTCACGGGCGTGGAGAAGCGCGCGGTCGAGGAGGCGTGCCTGTCGGCCGGTGCTCGCACCGCCTACCTGATCGAGGAGCCGATGGCCGCCGCGATCGGGGCCGGCTTGCCGGTGGGCGAGCCGACCGGCTCGATGGTTGTCGACATCGGCGGGGGCACCTCCGAGGTCGCGGTCATCTCGCTCGGGGGCATCGTCGTCTCACAGTCGATTCGTGTCGGCGGCGACGAGATGGACGAGGCGATCATCAACTATGCGAAGAAGGAGTACAAGCTCTTGATCGGCCAACAGACCGCCGAGGAGCTCAAGCTCGAGATCGGCTCGGCCTGCGCGATGGAGGAGGAGCTGCAGGCCGAGATTCGCGGGCGCGACATGGTGGCGGGCCTGCCCAAGACCGTGGTGCTCACGAGCGAGGAGATCCGCCAGGCGCTCGAGGAGCCGCTTTCGCAGATCATCGAGGCGGTCAAGGAGACGCTCGATCGCACCCCGCCAGAGCTTGCCTCGGACATCATGGATCGCGGCATCATGCTCGCCGGTGGAGGTGCGCTGCTGCAGGGACTCGACCAGCGCTTGCGCGAGGAGACGCAGATGCCCGCACACTTGGCCGAGTCGCCGCTGACGTGCGTGGCTGTCGGTTCGGGACGCTCGCTCGAGGAGTTCGAGGCGATCCACCGCTCCAATCGCACCTCGCGCAATCGCCGTCGTCGATGAGCATGGCCCTTTGCGCGCGCGGGTCGCGACGACGGGCGTCTGCCGACGGCTTGTGTGATCGCACGGGAGGCTCCGTGAGATCGTTGCCGGCCGAGGTCGGAGGACCGCAGCGCCGCGCAGCCGCCTCGACCCGCGCGAAGCGCGGGTAATCTGTCCGATGCAGGCTTCGGAAGGTCGATATTCGTGTATGAGAAGACGGTCAGGCGCAGACGTGCGGTGCTCGCACTGCTCGTCGTGCTCTCCCTGATATTGCTGACTGCCTATTTCGGGGAGGCCCCGAGCGGTGGCTTGCACTCCGTGCAACGCGGTTTTCTGACCGTGGTCTCGCCGATCCAGGATGGCGCCAACAAGGCACTGAAGCCGGTTCGAGACTTGTTTGGGTGGTTTGACAGCACGCTCAAAGCCAAGAGCCAGAACGCCGAACTGCGCAAGCAGCTCGACAAGCTGCGCAAGCAGTACACGGCCAGTCAGGAAAACGAACATTCCCGTCGGGAACTACTGAAGCTCTTCAACCTCGACCATCAGCTGAGCCTCGCGGATTACAGCCCGGTGACGGCGAGCGTCATCTATCAGTCTCCAAACATCTGGTACCAGACGATCACGATCGATCACGGATCCTCGTCGGGAGTGCGCGTCAACGACCCCGTGATTTCCGGCGAAGCGTTGATCGGCAAGGTGACCGAGGTGGCCTCGGACGGGGCGCTGGTAAGCCTCATCACCGACAGTGCGGTGGAAGTCACGGCCAAGATCAGCGCCACCGGAGCGGTGGGTGAGGTGCAGCCGGAGGTTGGCGAACCGGGCCGTCTTCTGATGCAGATCTATCAGCCCTCCAGTACCCCGGCCGTAGCGGGTGACTATGTGGTGACCTCGGGCACGATCTCGAGCCGCGCGGACTCGCTCTATCCGAAAGGCATCCCGATCGGTCAGGTCACTTCGGTCAACGAACAGAGTGGCTTCGAGTCGGTGGAGATCAGTCCGCTTGCCAACTTGCACAGCCTCGAAGACGTGCAGGTCCTCACCTATGCCTCCGGATCGCGTGCCGCATCGCTGAACGGTCTCGCGGCCAGCCTCACCCCGGCGCGCCAGCTCGGCCCCGAAGAAGAAGCTCAAGGTAGCCAGGTCGCCCAAGCGCGGGGCGGCGGCTGATGAGTGGGCGCACGCGCGGCGAGCGCATGACTCGATCGCTCGGCGCTCGGCGCGCCCGTGCGGAGGCCGGCACGGCGTGGCTGCCGGGATCGTTGCTCTGGCGTGTGGCGCTGCTCTCGGTCGCGATCGTGTTCCTCCAGATCAGCGTCGTCTCGGAGGTGCCGGTGTTCGGCGTCAGCATCGACCTCTCGCCCTTGTTGGTCGCCTTCGCGGGCTTGCTGTGCGGCTCCACGATCGGTGCCGTCACGGGCTTCTGCGTTGGTCTGCTGATCGATCTGGCGTTGATGCAGATGCTCGGCGTGACCTCGCTGACGTTCACGATCATCGGCTACGGGGCCGGTCGTCTGCGCGAGCTGCGCGACCCACAGGCGGCACTGACGCCACTGTTCGTAGGCGCCGCTGCCGCGACCGCGGCGATGGTCGGCTATTCGATCATCGAGTTCCTGCTCGGTGTGGACGCTCCCGTGAGCCTGGAGCTGCTGCGCGAGATCGTGGTCGGCGTGCTCGTCGATACGGTCGTAGCGCTGCCGATGTGGGCGCTCGTCCGTCGCTGCCTGGTGGGAGCGTTGCCCGACGATCCACGTCGCCGCCGTCGTCGCGCGTACACGACCGGCGGCTTGAGCCCGCTCTCCCAGGGCAGAGGGGGATCGCGGTGAGCGGCCTCGAGCGCTTGCAGCCGGGCGAGTCGCGCACGCCCGTCTCGCCTCAGCTTGCGCTGCGGGTGGCGATTCTCGGGAGCATCGCGCTCGTCATGTTCGGGATCATCTTCTTTCGCCTCTGGTACCTGCAAGTGTTGAGCGGAGAACAGTACGTCCAGCAGGCCCAGGCCAACGACCAGCGCGAACTCCCGATTCCAGCTCCACGCGGGCAGATTCTCGCTCGCGAAGGCCAGCCGATCGTTACGAGTAGCGTCACCAACGCGGTGCAGATCCTGCCGAGCGCACTGCCGGCGTCGGTCAAGGAAGAGGCCGTCACCTACCAGGAAGCGGTTGCCCTCGCCGACCGCGAATACGCCGTTGCCAAGGAACGCTTGAAAGCGTTCGAGGAGGATCTGCGCGACTCGAAACGACACGCCGACGCAAGCCAGCGGGCAGAGCTCAGAGCACTCGAGCGCCAGGCGCGCTTGCGCCACGTGCCGGTCCCGCCCTTGCCGCGCTCGGCGGTGCGGCTGCGCCATCTATACGATCGCCTGGCTCCGGTGATCGGTCTGAGCCCAAGGCTGATCGAGGAACGCGTGATCGCCGGGATCGTGGCGCTGCCCTACGCGCCGGTGACGATCAAGACCGATGCGGGGCCGGCCGCCTTGACGGTCATCTCCGAGCGCCACAACGACTTTCCCGGCGTCCGCCAGGAACCGGTTGCGATCCGGCACTACCCCTATGGC
>DATHNH010000139.1:0-4767 GCA_035486255.1 Solirubrobacteraceae bacterium
GCAGGGAACAGCACCAATGCCAGCATCGGCAGCTCGATCAGCCACAGCATCACCGCGACGGTCACGAGCAGGCCCACGAGCTTGGCGCTGGTGGAGAGGCTCGCGTCGGATATCTCCTTGACCGCCGCGATGTAGATCGGCGAGGGCAGCACATACAGCGTTATGCCGAGCACGAACGCGAGCCGGCGGCTCTGCAGGTAGCGCTCGATCTTGGACGGGGCCTTCGGCTTGCTCGGTGCTCGCTGCTTGCCGCGCAGGCGCACCGCGAGTCCGAGCAGCAGCACGCCGAAAGTGAGATCGAGTGCCGCGCTTGGGGTTAGGTGGTGAGGTCCTGTGGCGCCCACGCCGTCCAGCAGAAACAGCACGATCGCGCCGACCGTGTAGGTGATGAGCGCGGCCGCCAGGACGAAGGCGAGCACTCGCGATCGCACCTGTATACCCCGGCCGAGTGCGATTACCGCTACGACTGCCGGCGGATAGATGGAGGCCGCGAACGCCAGGGCTAGGGCTTGGGTTGGCATCTCGAATTGGACAGCGTCGACGTGGCGCTTCCGCGCTCAGGAGGTATTGGTCACCAACAGTTGCTGCTCGCCCACTCGTATCGTGTCACCGCAGCGCAGTTGGCGTCCGCGGCGTTCCTCGCGCTCGTCGTTGACCCAGACCGCTTGGAGCGCGAGGAACGCCTTTGCTTCGCTGCCGCTGTCGATGATCCCGACAAGCTTCAGCAGCTGGCCGAGCCTGATCGTCTCATCGCGAATCTGGACCTCGCGCTCCATCGGTTGAATCTATCGGTGGGGGCGGGCGAGTCCGATGCTCGCCCTGTGCGTTTTGAGCGTGCGCGGCGGGCGCGCTCGCGGTGACGCTCGCGAGCGTCAGGTAGAGCCCCATTTGCCGATGCTGTCGCAGCGGCTCCCCGATGGCGGAGCTAGAACAGGCACCCCTGGTGTGGAGCCGGTACACCGGCAATGGCGTTTGGTTCGGAGGCTGGGGGCCCTGACCATCTGCCGAAGCGGCCCGACGCACTTCGTCCGCGCACCAGCCCGGACAACCGCTTGCGCTCGTCCGACGGGGCATAGGCGCCGCGCCGGTAGAGATCCTCGTAGCGCCGCACGAGCTCAGGGCGCTGAGTGCGAAGCCATTCCATGAACACGTCCTTGACCTCGCCGCGCAGGTGCAGGGCGACACCCCCGATGCTCCTCGCGCCGGCATCGATCGCTCCCTGCAACAGCGGCTCGAGCTGGTGAGGAGCGTCGTTGATGCCAGGCATCAGCGGCGCGATCAACACGCCGGTGGGGATACCGACGCGGTTGAGCTCGGCGACTGCCTCCAGGCGAGCGCGTGGATTGGGTGTGTGGGGCTCGGTGGCACGCCACGCGCGCTCGTCGAGGGTGGGGATCGACAGGCTCGCGCTGATCGTTGTCCGCTGGGCGATTTGGAGCATCAATGGCAGGTCGCGCAGCAAAAGTGGGGACTTCGTGAGTACCGAGCAGGGATTGCCCGTTCCGCCGGCCGCGTCGCGCAGCGCCTCCCAGATGCCCACCATCAGGCGGTAGCGACCCTCGACCCACTGGTATGGGTCCGTGTTGGTACCGAGCGCCACGTGCTCGCCATTCCACGATCGACGCGAGAGCTCCAGGCGCAGCACCTCCGGCGCGTTGACCTTGACGACGATCTCGCGCTCGAAGTCGCGGCCGGCGTCGAAGTCGAGGTACCGATGCGTGGGCCGGGCGAAACAGTAGACACACGCATGACTGCAACCCCTGTAAGGGTTGATCGTCCAGCTGAACGGCACACGCGAGCGAGCCGGAACGCGGTTGAGCAGCGAGCGGGCGCGGACCTCGTAGAAGCGCATATCGAGTGCCTCCGGTGCGTCGAAATGGCGCACGACGGCCTCGTCGCTGTAACCGGGCAGGCGACGCTGCTCGTCTGCCTGCTCGCTTAGGTTGCTCCAGCGCACGAACGTATGTTCGCACAGACCCAGGACAGATCGACGCTCAGCGTGCTTCCCGCCGACCCCCAACAGGCCATCGGGCGCCGCGAGATTGGGGGGTTGAAGACTCGCGCTTGGGGGCATACCCGGCGCTATGACATATGGAACCTCACTCTTCCTGATCGCGGTTGGGGCGATCTTGCGGTACGCGGTGACGGCCACAGTAAGCGGCATCAACCTGCAGACGGTCGGCCTCGTGCTGATCGTCGTAGGCATCGTCGGTCTGCTGTTCTCGCTGCTGTGGTTTGGCGCTTGGGCCAGCAGGCGAGGGATTGCGCCGGTCGAACGCGAAGTGCGCGACCGCGACGTCTACTAGGCCTCGGCTCCAGGGCTCGCGTCCTAGCGCGACACGACTACTGGGGAGCGCCTCCCCCGGTAGATGGCCTCCCGGGCACCAGATGCCCGGGAGGCTGCTACGCGCTCGTCCTCTCGCTTCCTCCCGTTCCTCCCGCTTCGTCCTGTCCTGCGCGGACAGGAAGCTCGTTCATGCGACACCGCCGTCTTTGCACACCCCCGTCTTTGCGACACCGCCGTCTTTGTGCACCCCCGTCTTTGCGACACCCGTCTTGTTCATGCGACACCCCGGTGTTCACACGACCCGACGGTGAGGTTCCATCCGGCTTCGGGTCGTGGCCGCCACCTCCCTGCGGCGGGTTCGCTTTCGTCTACTTCTTCGGGCAGGGAACCTTGATGCTGACCGTCGAGGTTTCGCCACTGAGGTATTTCAGTTCGGTCTTCGCCGGGAACCCGCCCTTTGGGCACTTCTTCGGCACGGTGCCGTAGGAGATCAGCTTTTTGCCTTGCATGAAGGCGGCGCCGACCCTGATCTTGATCGACAGGACCGAGGCATAGGGAGCTCCCGGTACGGTCGAGACGAGTGGCACCACCGCTGTCAGCTTCTGCGAGAAGGGGTTGGAGGCCCCTGAGAATCTGCCGGTGGAAAGGATTTCCAGCACTGCCGGTTCCCGGCCTTCGGTGAAGAAGGCGATGTTGCCGCCGGGAGTGAAGAATGCTTGGACCGTCGCTTTCTCCTGCACGCGTGAGGCGCCGAAACTGACCACTCCGAGCACTTCGCCCTTCGGGCTGGCAACCGACTTCTTCGGACAGTTCTGTACTTCGTGGCTTTCGAGGACCGCATTCGAGCAGGTTGCGAAGCCCTGCGGGTGAAGCTTGGTGCCTGAGGGCAGGTACACCACTACTCCTGTCAGCGGCGAAGGAAAGCCACCGTATTCGGTGCCGCTGATCGTCATCTGTGCTTCGACCGAGGCGCCCGCGCCAAGGATGTTGCCCGTTTTGGGATAGGACCCGCCTTTGGGTGAGGCCGGATTCTTGAGGACCGGCAGGATCTTCGCCTTGACCGTGACTTTTGGAGCCGCGAGTGCGGCAGCCGGCAAGCTCATGGCCGCGATCGCCAGGCAGGCCAAGCCCACAAGGAGGCTGAGCGCGTGTGGGTGCTCACCGTGACGGGTGAACTGAGGATTCCGGCCGCGCCGTGCACGCACTTGCGGATCGGCGCCGCGGCTGTGTGCTGCGCTTCGGTTGTCGTGCTTGGATCTGGCCATGTCTCATCTCTCCTTGGGTGGTCCTGCCTACCCCCTAAACAGGCTTCACATGTCCAAGTAGCGGTTGCAACGATTGCCGGGCGCACTCCGCTCGGCTAACGTCGCATCGATGAGCCCCCAAACTTCAGAGTACGAGCGATTGGAGAGCCTCGGCATTCTGCGCCTACGCGCCGAGAATCCCGGCCCGCTCACGATGTCGGGCACCAACAGCTGGGTGGTGGGACGCGATCCGGCGTGGGTTGTCGACCCCGGCCCCAGACTGGCTGCTCACCTCGAGCGTCTAACAGTTGCGCTGCGAGAGCGGGGCGGGCTGGGGGGGATCGCCCTCACGCACGATCACATCGATCATTCGGAGTCGGTGGTGGCGCTACGCGAGCGCTTTCCCGCTCCGCTCGCGGCCGGACGTGGCGGCGCGGACGTGGAGCTGGCAGACGGTGTGCGCTTCGGACCGTTCGAGGCGCTTTATACGCCGGGTCACTCGCCCGACCACTTCGCCCTGATCGCGGGCACAGCTTGCTTTGCGGGCGATGCGATCCTCGGCGAGGGCAGCGTCTTCGTCGCTCCCGATCCCGGCGCGCTCGCGGGCTACCTGAATGGCCTCCAGCGATTGCGGGAGCGTGAGCTCGACGTTCTGTGCCCGGGCCACGGGCCGCCGATCTGGACACCTGGAGAACGCATCCGCGAATACATCGAGCACCGCCTCGATCGCGAGCGTCGTCTGGTCGCGGCGATCGACGGAGGTCTCCGTGGTGAGCAGGCGCTGCTGGACGCCGCTTGGTCGGATGTGCCCGCCTCGTTGCGCCCGCTCGCGGCCATCACGCTCGCCGCCCATCTCGACAAGCTCGCCGAAGAAGGTCGTCTCCCGCTACCGTTTGCGCGATGAGCGCTCACGTGGAGGCGTGCCGGCATCGCGAGAGCTGCCCTGCTGAGGTCGGTGTCTGCGCGATGAGTGCTCCAGATCCTGGATCCACCGATGCTTAGCGCAAGTCGAAGGCTCGTGTCCGCTCAATGAGCAGTCCTTCCTCGAGCGCTTCGGAAGCGGGAGCAGCCGACGCGCCGGCGGTGCAGCCCGGAAGGTCGATCATCCCGGCCCCCGCCCAAGACTCGCCGTTTCCGCCGATCGCCGATTACGGCTTCCTGTCCGATTGTCATACCGGCGCGCTGGTGGCCTCCGACGGCGCGATCGAGTGGATGTGCCTGCCGCACTTCGACTCC
>DATHNH010000140.1:0-10695 GCA_035486255.1 Solirubrobacteraceae bacterium
ATATTTGACGTGCCGGGCGCGTTCGAGTTGCCGTTGGCGGCCAGCTACGCGGCTGAGTCAGGGCGCTTCGCGGGCATCGCCTGCTTGGGTGCGGTGATCCGTGGGGAGACAGATCACTATGACTTCGTCTGCGCCGAGGCCGCCCGCGGGATTCAGCAGGTATCGCTCACAAGCGGGGTTCCCTGTGCCTTCGGGGTCTTGACATGCGAGACGATGGACCAGGCGCTCGCCCGCTCCGGTGGCGGCAAGCGCGACCAGGGTCGCCACGCCGCCGAGGCGGTGCTCAGGATGGCCGCGTTGCGTGTGGAGTTGCGTGGCGATCCCGACGTGCTCGTGCAAGCCATGCGCCCAAGTCATACCGGCGGTTGAGAAGCGACCCGGCGCGAGCCCGCACGAGCGGCTACACTGCCGAGCTTCATGGCCAAGGTATGTCATAGCTGCGGGAAGGGTCCCGCGTTCGGCAACAGCCGCAGTCACTCGATGGTCGCGACCAAGCGGCGCTTCGATCCCAACCTGCAGAAGGTCAAGGTCCTCGTGGGCAAGGCGCCCCGTCGCGTATATGTGTGCACCCGTTGCCTGAAGGCCGGCAAGGTCACGAAGGCCCTCTGACGTCGCGGATCGAACTGCTCGGCATGCGCGCGTGCGCGGATCGACCGGTGGCTGTGGTGATATGAGAAGGGCTGTGAGCAGGACCTTGAACGGGTTTCAAAGAGATCGGCACGTCCCGGGCGTTCCTGGACTCGGCGCTGGATCGCCACGCGTCGTCTTGCTCGGGCTGCCGGCACGAGCTTCGACATCTCGCGGCGTCCAGCCCGGTCCATGAGCACCCATGACGCACCGCCTATTTTGAAAACACGTTCTACGAGCGTTTGAGGGGCGCACCCGATGGAGCAAAGCCGGTGACTGACACGAACCTGATCCGCTTCAGAGCGGCGGTGGCCGGCGCGCTGGCGCACCTTGAGTCTCGCCGCGAAGAGGTCAACGATCTGAACGTGTTCCCAGTCGCCGACGGCGATACGGGTGACAACATGGTGCTCACGCTGCGGGCGGTGCTCGAGGAGCTCGACCGTTTGCAGGGGAGCGACTCCTCCAAGACGATCGATGAGATTGGGCGTGAGGAGATCGTCCAGTCGGTCGCGCGCGCGGCGTTGCTCGGGGCCAGAGGCAACTCGGGAGTGATCCTCTCCCAGTTGATCAGGGGGGCTGCCGAGGAGCTCGTAAGCCGCCCCGGCCAGCTGATCGACGCGACGCTGATCGGAGCGGCGCTCGCCAACGCCGCCGACCGTGCCTATGCTTCGGTGCGCGAGCCTGCCGAGGGCACGATCTTGACGGTCGCACGCGAGATGGCCCATGGCATCATGGCCGATCTGGCGCACAGCGAGGACGCCGCGCGGATGAGTCCGACAACAGAGCCGCGCGAGCAGGATCTCGTGATCGCAAAGACCCTCGAACGTGCCGTGGAGGCCGGAACCGACTCGGTCAAGCGTGGGCCCGAGATGCTTGCGGCCCTGCGCGACGCGGGTGTGGTGGATGCCGGCGGCCATGCCCTGACGGTGATCTTCGCCGGAGTGGTGGCCGCGCTGCGCGATGAGGAGCCGCCCGAGCTCGCGCACTATGCACCCGCCAAGATCACCCATCCCGAGCACTCCTCGAGCACCTACCGCTACTGCACCAACTTTGCCGTAACCGGGTACGACTTGGTGCCCGCGAGCTTCGCCTCCGCACTCGAGGCGCTTGGCGACTCGGTACTCGTGGTGGGCGATCCCAACACGTTGAAGGTCCACCTCCACACCGACGAGCCCGAGCGTGCCACGGCGCTGTTCGACGGGGCCGGGGAGGTGTCTCACCTGGATGTGGCCGATATGCACGCACAGGTGACCGAGCGCGAGCAGCGTTTGATGGGGGGCGCGCCGTCGAATGGCTCGCTCGCCGGCGCGAGCCATGATTCCGGCCGGCTCTCGAGTATCGCCGAGGAGACAGGTTTCAGACCGCGCATGCGCTGTGGTGCGCTGGCGGTGGTCAGCGGGGCGGGGCTCACACGGATGTATGGCGAGCTCGGCGTGCACACGATCGACGGTGGGCCGACGTTGAACCCCTCGACCTATGAACTGTTGGCGGGGATCCACGAGGTGCCCGCCGAGGAGGTGGTGGTGCTGCCTGGTAGTGCCAATGTTGTGATGGCCGCCGAGCGCGCCGCCGAGCTGTCTGACAAGCAGGTCCTTGTAGTGCCCGCGACCAGCCAACAGACAGGCCTCGCGGTGGCGGTGGCGCTGCAGAGCGATCGCGGTGTGCGTGAGAACGTCCAGGCGATGAACGAAGCCCTCGACGCGCTGCGCACCGGGGCGGTCGCCCCGGCGGCACGGGCGGACGCCCACGGTCGCTTCCGGCAAGGCGAGGCGGTGGGCTTCGTCGAGGAGCAGGTGGTCGCCTGGGGCGAGCCGCGCGAGACATTGCTCGCCGTGTTGCAGGCGCTTGCGGCCGATACGGAGCTGATCAGCGTGCTCGCCGGGGAGGGCGCGCCGCTCGAGCTGTCTGAGCTGGAGGGCATCATGGACGGTCATGTCGAGCTCGAGCTTCGCCACGGTGGCCAGTCGGCCTATTGGTGGTTGCTCGCAGCCGAGTAGGGAGGACGACTGGTCCCCGGTCGGCTTCGCGGGGGATCAGCCGTTGACGCGCGCGCAAATGCTGGCGGCGCCCGTGCGCTGGCCGCGGCCCTCCCGGCTTGCCGGTTCGCTCGAGCTTCTTACCGCCAAGGCAACCGATGGGATGGCAGCCCTGGGGATCGAGACGATCGGCGATCTACTCGAGCATCTGCCACGCGACCATCGTGAGGCGCGCCTGGTTGCACATCTGCGCGAGGACGAGCAGGCCACCGTGGCGGTGCAGGTGCGCTCGATCGCAAGCAGGCAGGTGCGAAAGCGGGGAATGCGTGGACTCGTCGAGGCGAGTGTCTTCGACGAGAGCGGATCGATCAGAGTCACCTTCTTCAATCAGCCTTGGCTCGCCAGCCGCTATCCGCCGGGCACGCGTCTGGTGCTGCACGGCAAGGCCGATCGCGGTGGGCGCTTTCGCGTCTCCCATCACGCGATCGGCTCGGAGGTCGCTACAGGCGAGAGCGGCTCGGTTGCCCACTACCCGGCGGCTGATGGCGTGAGCTCCACTCAGATCCTGGCGCTCGTGCGTGAGCGACGACACGGGCTCGCAGAGGTGATCGAGTCGCTCAGCGCGCGCGTGCGCGTGGCCGAGCGACTGCCGGCGCGCGCGACGGCACTCGGCGCGATGCACTTCCATGGTCCCGGCGCCCGGGCCGAGCAGGCGCGCGAGCGACTCGCTTTCGAGGAGCTGCTGCTCAGTCAGCTGGTGTTCCAGATGCGTCGCCGACAGCGCGCGGCTCGAGGGCGTGCGCAGGCCTTGCGGGAGCCGCCGAGCTCGAGCGCGCGCTGGCTCGAGCACGGCCTGCCGTTCGAGCTGACCGGCGATCAGCGCAAGGCGATAGCGACAATCTCCACAGACCTCGAAGCAGAGCAGCCGATGCAGCGACTGCTGATGGGCGAGGTCGGAAGCGGCAAGACGGTGGTGGCGCTCTACGCGATGCTGCGCGCCGTCGAGCACGGTGCGCAGGCGGCGCTGATGGCGCCGACCGAGACGCTGGCGCAACAGCACTTCGCGACCGTCCAGCGCCTGCTCGGCGGCGAGTCGGCGACCGTCGCGCTGCTCACCGGCTCGACCGGGGCGGCCCGTCGCGCCGACACGCTCGGCAAGCTCGCGAGCGGCGAGCTCTCGCTGTTGGTGGGCACACATGCGTTGATCGAGCCGTCGGTGCGCTTTCGCGAGCTGGCGGTGGCGGTCGTGGACGAGCAGCACCGGTTCGGCGTGCGTCAGCGAGCCGCCCTGGAAGACCGGGAGGATGGGCTACGCCCGCACGTGCTGCACATGACCGCGACCCCGATCCCTAGGACGCTTGCGCTTGCGCGATACGGGGACCTGGATCGCAGCGTGCTGCGCGAGCTGCCGCGCGAGCGCAAGCCGATCGACACGGTCGTCGTGACCGGGGAGAGGGGGCGCGAAGATGCCTATCGGGTGCTGCACGAACAGCTGCGGGCAGGGCGTCAGGCGTATGTGGTCTGCCCGCTCGTCGAGGACGGAGACCGAGATACGCCTGCACAGGCTCGCGATGTGTCTATTCGGGTCGACGAGCCCGAGCAGGGCCGGGGCGCACCCCGGCACGAGAGGGTTGGGGGTGACGAGACCCCCGGCGTACCCGCTCCGGGCCGGGAGCAGGCCGATCCGGGCGGCGTGGCGGGCGAGGCGAAGGCCGCGACGGCCGAGTTCGAGCGGCTGCGCACAGGCGAGCTGGCCGGCTGGAGTCTTGCGCTGCTACACGGGCAGATGCGCCCGCGCGAGAAGCAGGAGGCGATGGAGGCATTTGCATCCGGGCGCGCGCAGGTGCTCGTGGCGACGACCGTGATCGAGGTGGGCGTGGACGTTGCAAACGCGACGGTGATGCTCGTCGAGAACGCCGAGCGCTTCGGAATCTCCCAGCTGCACCAGCTGCGCGGGCGCGTGGGCCGCGGCGAGCACAGCTCGACGTGCCTGCTGGTCGGACCGGGCGGCTCCACGCGTCTGCGTGCGCTCGCCGAGCACTCCGACGGGTTCGAGCTGGCCGAGATCGATCTACGTTTGCGCAAGGAGGGCGAGCTGGTCGGCACCCGTCAGTCGGGAGTCGGCCAGTTCAAGTTCGCGATCCTGTCTGAGGACGGCGAGCTGCTCGAGCGCGCACGCATGCGAGCTCGCGCGATCTTGGCCGAGGATCCCGAGTTGGATGGTCCGCTGCACTGGCTGCTCGGCGCGGAGCTCGAGCGTGTGTTCGGCGCAGAGGTCCTGCAGCCGATCCCCGCGTGAGCGACTGAGCGCCGACATGGAGAGAATGACTGGATGTGCTGCGGTAGATCTTCGTGTGAGCTGGGGCATGACCCGTAGATCCGTGGCGAACGGCCGATAGGTCCACGTGAGGGTGATCGCGGGACGTCTGGGTGGTAGGCGCTTGCGCGCGCCACGCGGACGCGCGACGCGGCCAACCTCCGATCGTGTGCGCGAGGCGCTGTTCTCGATGCTTGGCGAGATGGATGGCGCGAGCGTGCTCGACCTGTTTGCCGGGACCGGGGCGCTCGGCATAGAGGCGCTCTCCAGGGGCGCCGCAACGGCGTTGTTCGTCGAGCGAGATGGGGCCGCGGTGTCGGCGCTGAGGAGCAATCTGGTCGAGCTCGGGCTTGCTGGGCCGTTGGCGCGGGTAAGGGTGGGGGATGCGCTCTCGGCACTGCGCAGCGCACGCCAAGCCGGCGAAACATACGATCTAGTGTTCGTCGATCCTCCATACGGCCAAGCGCGCGAGTTGGAGCCTGAACTGTCGGCACTGCTGCCGACCGTGCTTGCTCCCGGCGCGCGCGTGGTGGTGGAGAGCGATCGGCGGGTCCCGGCCGGGTTGCCTCTGGCCGTGGAGCGTCGCAAGCGCTACGGCGACACCACGATCACAATCCACCGCATAGAGGACAATGATGAGCGTCGATAAGTCGATAGCCGTGTGCCCCGGCTCCTATGACCCGATCACAAACGGCCACCTGGATGTGATCCGCCGTGCGGCGGACCTGTATGACGAGGTCGTTGTCGCGGTCGTGAATCGTTCGGTGCGCAAGGACGCGACGCTGTTCGGGATCGATGAGCGGATGGCGTTCATCGAAGAGGCGCTCTCAAACGTCTCTGGCGTGCGGGCGGAGCCGTTCAACACGCTCGTCGTCGACTTCGCGAGGCAGGTCGGAGCGAAGGCGATCGTCAAGGGATTGCGGGCTATCTCGGATTTCGAGTACGAGTTCGAGATGAACCAGCTCAACCGCAGGCAGGATCCCGAGATAGAGTCGGTGTATCTCATGGCCTCACCCCAATACAGTTTCCTGTCCTCCAGCGGCGTCAAGGAGCTGGCGACGTTCGGCGGGCGAATCGACGATCTCGTGCCCGCACGCGTGGCAGAGCGCTTGCAGGAAGAGTTGCGACGCTGACGAACTTTGGTTGACGTGAGACCCCTCATACTCTTCTCATATGTCGTGGGGCCCTATCGGACGCTCCGCGGAGGTGACAGCTGATGGACGTGCTGGTACTGATCGACAAGCTCGACGACTTGGTGCACAACGCCAAGCCGGTGCCCCTGACCGACCAGGTGCGGGTCGATAAGGAGGAGATCTACGACATCCTCGACCAGATGCGCGCCACGATCCCCGAGGAGATCAAGCAAGCGCGGTGGATCGTCAAGGAGCGTCAGGAGATGCTCGCCGAGGCCAAGCGTGAGGCCGAGCGGATCGTCAAGGAGGCGCGCGAGCGCCAGGAGAAGCTCGTGGGCGAGGAGGAGGTCACCAAGCAGGCCGAGCGTGCCGCCGAGGACATTGTCGAGGACGCACGAGCACGCGAGCGTGAGATCAGGCTGGGGGCCGAGGACTATGCAGATGAGATCCTTGGCACGCTCGAGGTCAATCTCTCGAAGTTCATCGCCGCGGTACAGCGCGGGCGCGAGCGCCTGCAGGGCAAGGACGAGCCCGCAGAAGTGTCCTGACGCCGGACTGCCGGTGGTTTGAGGGCTCTAAATCTTTGAAAGACCATGCCGCATGCGGCATGGTCCCGGACCGCACATGTGCGGTCCGGCGGACCGGTACATGTACCGGTCCGAACAGCAGACGGGATGATCCGTATATGCGTAATCAAGCTGTTTTTGGGTAGGGTGCCCGCGTGAGCTCGGCGAATAGATTCAAGCTGGAAGCCGCCAAGGTGCTGCTCGGCACCGGCATCCTTACCCCGGTCAGGCCGGATCGCGCCGTGCGCTCGGTGATGGCCCTGCGGCGCTGGGGGCCCACGCCCGCCGCGGCGTACACCGGCTCTGCTGCGCGCTTCCCGGACCGCGAGGCGATCGTCGACGAGCGCGGGACGTTGACCTTCGAAGAGGTGCACCTGCGCACCAACGCGCTAGCCCACGAAATGCGCGCGGCCGGCATCTCCGAGGGGGACTCGGTCGCGATCATGTGCCGCAACCACCGGGGCTTCATCGAGGCGACGCTCGCCTGCTCGAAGCTGGGAGCGAGTGCTCTGTATCTGAACACCGCGTTCGCGGGACCGCAGATAACCGACGTGATGCGCCGCGAGAACCCGGCCGGGCTCGTGTACGACGAAGACTTTGCGAACCTCGTGCACGACGGCGGCGAGGGTCGCATCCGCTTCGTCGGGTGGAGCGAGCCGGGCGCCGATCCTGCGGACCCCTCGCTCGAGGATCTGATCGTGAAAGGCAGCACCGCCGACCTGGTCCCACCGATGGAGCCCGGCAGGGTCGTGATCCTCACCTCCGGTACCACTGGAGCGCCGAAGGGCGCGGCCCGCAAACAGCCCGACTCACCGCTGCCGTTGGCGGCGCTGTTCTCGAAGATCCCGCTGAAGGCGCGCGAGACGACGATGATCGCCGCCCCCATGTTTCACTCGTGGGGGTTCGGCCACTTCACGCTCGCGCTGCCACTGTCCTCGACGGTCGTGTTGCGCCGGCGCTTCGACCCCGAGGAGACGTTGCGGGCGGTCGCGGAGCACCGGGCGACGGCGCTAGCGGTGGTGCCCGTGATGCTGCAGCGCATCCTCGAGCTGCCGATCGAGACGATCGAAAACTACGACACCCACGCGCTGAAGATCATCGCGCTGAGTGGCTCGGCGCTGCCGGGAGAGCTGGCGATCCGCGCGATGGACACATTCGGCGACGTCCTCTACAACCTGTACGGCTCCACCGAGGTGGCATGGGCGACGATCGCCACCCCTGCCGACCTGCGCGCGGCGCCGGGCACGGCCGGCAAGCCTCCACTTGGGACCGTGGTGAAGCTGCTGGACGAGCAGGGCCACGAGGTGCCCCAAGGGCAGAACGGGCGCATATTCGTCGCGAACGAGATGGTCTTCGAGGGCTACACCGGCGGCGGGGGCAAGGAGATCGTCGCAGGGCTGATGAGCACCGGCGACGTGGGCCGCATGGACGCCGCGGGCAGGCTGTTCGTGGACGGGCGTGACGATGAGATGATCGTCTCCGGCGGGGAGAACGTCTTCCCACGCGAGGTGGAGGATCTGCTCGCCGACCATGAGGGGATCGAAGAGGCGGCCGTGATCGGCGTGGAGGATGAGAAGTTCGGCCAGCGCCTGAAGGCGTTCGTCGTATCGCGCGAGGAATCGGGCCTCGACGAGGAGGCTGTCAAGGAGTATGTGAAGCACAACCTGGCGCGCTACAAGGTGCCGCGAGAGGTCGTGTTCGTCGACGAGCTGCCGCGTAACGCCACGGGCAAGGTGCTCAAGCGCGAGCTGCACGAGATCGCCTGAGCTTCCGTGCATCGCCCGGGCGGGTGAGCCTGGGTGGACGGCGATATCGCTGGGAGCGAGGGGCTTTCGAGGAGGTGGGGAGTCTTTGTGGGGCTTGGCCCCGCGCGGAGGAGGCCTTTGCTTGGCGATCCCCAAGCCACCGGAACGGACCGCCCGCTACGGGTCGGCGTCTCACTAATGTGAAGGGAATGCCTGCCGTGACGGACACTCTCGACCTCGGTGGACTGCGCCTGAGCGCCGGTGAGGGACGCCGCTTCGACCTGGCGGTGCATGTCGAGCCGCTGACGCTTGGAGGAGAGCCGTATGAGGTGGCGCCTGCGACCTTGCCGCTGCGTCTCGACGTGTCGCGCATGACCGGGAACGGTTACGCGTTGCGCATACGCTTCGCGGGGACTCTGGCCGGAGCATGCATGCGCTGCCTGAAGGACGCCGCGCCCGAGATCGAAGTGGATGCGCGCGAGGTCGACAGGCCTGGTGGTGGAGAGGAGCTTTCGAGTCCGTATCTGGAGGATGAGACGCTCGATCTGGCGGGCTGGGCACGCGATGCCCTGGTGCTGGCACTGCCCACACAGGTGCTGTGTCGTGAGGATTGCGCCGGGCTGTGCCCGGTATGCGCGGTAGACCTCAACGAGGCCGGCCCCGAGCACGCGCACGAGCGTCCGCCCGACCCGCGTTGGGCCAAGTTGAGCGAGCTGAAGCTCGAGTAGTCCAATACCGCTGGTCCCGATGCAGCTGGTCCAACGCGGCCAGTCCGTCTCTGCCCTGGTAGCCTGTTGCGCCGATGGCCGTCCCAAAGAAAAAGCAATCGCACAGTCGCACCGCACTGCGCCGCGCAAACCACAAGATCAAGGCGCCCACGGTGAATGCCTGCCCGCGCTGTCACAGCCCGCGCAGACCACACCGCGTCTGTCCCGTATGCGGGACGTACGCTGGACGTGAGATCGTGGCCCACGAAGCTCACGGTCACGACCACGATCACGAGTAGCTCCAAGCATGGCGGGGTCGGCTAGCCCCAGCGACCGTGGGTCGCAGGACGCGCGCGTGCCTCTCGTCGTGGCCGTCGATGCCAACGGCGCCGACATGGGGCCCTCCGAGGTGGCCGCAGGCGCGAGGATGGCCGCGCAGCGGGGCGTGCACGTGCTGTTGTTCGGCCCGGCCGCGGAGCTTGGGGAGGTGGGCCCGGGGGTGGAGGTGATCGATGCGCCCGTGTCGCTCGCCAAGAGCGCCGATCCGGCACGAGCTGTGCGCTCCACGCCGCAAGCCTCGATAGTCCAAGCCGCGAGAGCGGTGGGTGAGGGCCGCGCACAGGCCCTCGTATGCGCCGGCGGCACCGGTGCGGCGCTGGCAGCCTGCCTGTTCAACGTCAAGCGCGCGCCCGGCATCCACCGTCCCGCACTTGCCCTGCCGATACCCGTCCCCGGCAGCGCGGTGACATTGCTCGACGTGGGGGCCGGCGTGCAGGCGCGCGAGGAGCATCTGGTCCAGTTCGCGTTCATGGGCGCGGCGTTCGCGCAGGCTGTGCTCGGCGTCGCTCGTCCGCGCGTCGGCCTGCTCTCGAACGGCGAGGAGTCAGAGCGCGGCAGCGAGCTTGTCGTGCAGGCGGGCGCTCAGCTCTCGCAGCGCTTCAAGGATGGCCAGCTGCACTTCGTCGGCAACGTCGAGGGCGGCGATATCGTCGGCGGCGTGGCCGATGTGATCGTCACCGACGGCTTCACCGGCAACATCGCGCTGAAGCTGATGGAGGGTGTGTCGCAGACGATGCTCGGCGCGATCAGGCAAGCAGCGCTCGCATCGTGGCGAGGCAAGCTTGGTGGGTTGCTGCTGCGCCCGTCGCTGCGCGCCTTTCGCGATGAGATCGACCCCGAAGGGGAGGGCGGGGCATACCTGCTTGGATTGCGTCGTCTTGCGGTGGTCCCGCACGGACGCTTCGCCAGGCATGGCTTCGCGCAAGCGATCCTGCGCGCCGAGCAGGGGGCGCGCAAGGACGTGGTTGGCGCGACGCACGCGGCGCTGAGCGAGGCGAGCGCGCTGAGGAGCGCCCCCGTGTCCGGCGATCCGGCTAGCCTGGGAGACGAATGACCCGCGAGCAAGTGTTCGTCCTGATACAGGCCCATCTGGCCGACGAGCTCGACGTAGAACCCCGGCTGATCGGAGAGGGCACCCATTTCAAGGACGATCTGGGAGCCGACTCGCTGGACCTTTACACGCTCGTGCAGGAGCTCGAGGACACTTATGGCGTGAAGATCGAGGACGAGCAGGCAGCGGACATCCTCACCGTCGGCCAGGCAGTCGATTTCGTCGTGGCACACT
>DATHNH010000141.1:0-29634 GCA_035486255.1 Solirubrobacteraceae bacterium
GTGATGGCTGCCTTGAAGTGGGCAAAGGACGACTGGTCTGCCCGGCCATGCGCGAGTGATCAAGGCGAGGGTCGCGTGAGAGATCGCAGAATCGCCCCGGTTGTCGTCGTGCCAGTGGTTGACCAGGATGATTGGCTTCACGCGATCACCGCGAAACGCAGGACGACGAGCGCGCATAGCACGCACAGATTCCCGACAGCCCCGGCGAGCACAATCCGTCGGAGAAACGAGCTTTGGCCCCGCCACAGGAGGCACTGTGCGAGGAGCAACAGCAGCACGCCGGTCACAATCAAAGCGATGCCGAGGGCAGTCGAATCGATGACGGTGCGGCCCACGGTGGTTGCCTCGGATGTCACTGGCTTCTCACCGCCCGCCAGCGGAGTATCTGTGCGGCGGTGCCACCCAGGGCGATGAGCAGGAGTATCAGCACGCACGGGCGCCAAGCAAAGAACGAGATGTACGTGACCGCTTGGGCAACACATACAAGGCAAGTGACGGAGATGGACGCCATCAGGAGCGCCGCGACAGCGCGGTCGCGAATCTCAAGGAGTGGTGCGAGCCCCAGGCCAGGACCGAGTACGACGACCACGGAGGCCAGGGAGCGCAGCGGGCCTTGCTCCGCTAGAAACACACATGCCGCCGCAAAGGCAATCGCAACCAATAAGGCGACTGGCCGCCATGGCGTCCGCGGAACGGTTCGAGGCTGTGGCTGCCCGATATCGGCCATCGCTATTGATTCCTCATGCGGAGGTGGTTGGCTCGTGAGTGCCAGTAGGCAAGCGGGCCGCGGGCGAAGCCGAGCATCTCCGCGAGGTCGAAGATCCTTGGATATCCGTGCCGCTTGTCGACGTTCTTTGGCGACCGGGGCGAGAGCAGATACAACATGCCTTGGGGCGCGAGCCGCAGTAGGGTTGGAGCACTCTCGGTAAGCATGTGCTTGGTGAGGACCGCGGCGAGCCCCGTTCCATACCCCGAGCGCTGTGCGAGAGCGTCGTCAACTCGGCGATGGTCGTGATGAAACAGGACCGCCCCAGCCTCGTAGACGAGTTGCTGTCCAGCGAGCATCAGGCGCAGGAACAGGTCGAGATCCTCTCCCCCGCGGGCAGGGGTACCTGTTCCGAGTACCTCATCGAATCCAGAGAGCGCGGTGAATGCGGCGGCCCGAATTGCAAGGTTTGCGCCAGACCCGTACATGCCCATCCGGAACGGAAACAGTGGCGGTAGGTCGGCGGCGTTGCGGTCGAAGACGCGCCCGGCGTAGCCCTTGTTGAGGCCCGACGCCATAGCCAGCCACAGCTGTGGCGAAGTCTCGAGCTCTGCGGGAGCGATGAGACCCGTCGCGCACGCGGCGAGAGGATGGGACGCGAGGGCGCCGATCAGCGAGCTGAGCCACCGCTCGGAGACGATGACGTCGTCGTCCGTGAACGCAAGGACCTCCCCACGAGCTCGCGCAGCGCCAGCGTTTCGAGCGCGCGATATGCCGGGCGAAGGTTCCCACACGTAGGTGATGCGCTCGTCTGTCTGGCGCATCGAGGCAATCGTGGCTCGTTCGCCGCCGTGCGGCGAATTGTCGACGAGAATCACCTCGAGGTCCTCGTGGTCGCCGGCAAGGATGCTCGCGACCGCCTCACGCAACGGTGCTGGCCGGTCGCGCGTGGCGATGATCACGCTCGTCAGCGGGCTGTAGTGAGGATTCGGTGTTCTCTCTCTTGTCGCGACATGAGCGTAATGTTGTTCGGCTGCCCTGAGCACAGCTTCGCTCCAACGGTGGGTGCTCTCCACGCGGACGCTCAGGTCGCCCACGGGCGTGCCGCCGCGCAGCACGAGCGCCCAGACCCAAGGGTAATCCTTTGGCGCGCGTTCGCCGGATGGGATGACAACAGCGCCGGTGTCGAGCTCCACTGAAACCACCAGCGCTGGAGCGGAGCTAGGGACGTTCGTGCTCAATGCGGAACCCGCTGTCGGGCTGGCGGAGGCGTCGTCAGGACTTCGTAAATATGGGCGTCGCGGTTCTCGTAGACCAACCGGAACTGCGGCTGGCGTGCGAGAAGCTCCTCAACGTGTGTCCCCCAGTCCGCTGGCAGCCCGTAGGTGACGGTCGCGTAAGTAGTTTGGGCGCGGGAAATAAGAAGGTACGAACCGAGCGGGTTTGTGCCCATGACACCGAGAATGGCCTGCGGTGTGCCGAGCTCGAACTCATCGAGCGTGTTCGGTCTGTATGTGTATGCGGTAAAGGCGCGGTACCGCCAGATCACGTTCGGAGTGATCGAGACGAGGCTCGATCCTCTCGGAGCTAGCTGATAGAGGCGTTCCGCTGCGGCGACTTCGTCAGGTCGGACCTGCTCGAACTCCTCGTTGCCGAACCTCGCGATCAGCAGCGCTACCGCCACCAAAGGCGTTGCCAGCGAGAGCGCAATCGCTGGACGCCATGAGCGGCGCAATGAGTCCTCCGGCAGCGCGGCGACACCCAGAATGAGCCAAAAGGGGAACGTGTAGAAGTAGAGACGAAGACCAGCCTCGCCTCCATACGATTGGGCGAGCAAGAGCGGAAAGGGGACCACCGCGAGCAGGCACGCGGTCAGGTTGACGTTACGTCCTGCGCGAAGCGCGATGATGGCGCCCAGCCCGCCGAAGACCCAGACGCCGGCTGAGAAGAGGACGCGGAGATAGACGATGTCGATGTGGACGGAAGATCCTTTGACGCGCTGACTCACGTTTGCGGCGACCGACTTGCTGCCTCCTGCGCCGAACAGCGTCGAGAGGTGCCCCGACCAGTAATCGACGGCCCCGTAACTGAGCCAGCCGGCAACGAGCACCAGAAGGATCAGCGGGAAGTATCGAAGCGAGCACTGACGAGCAAGCACGAGCGCCGTGACGTCGACGACGAGCACGACCGGCGTGAGTTGATGGGACATCGTGAGAGCGGCCGATGCTGCGACCAGTGTGAGCAGCAGACCTGCGCGCTGGGCATATGAGAATGCGGCCCCGGCAGTAGCTCGCTGCGTTAGGAGTGCCCCCAA
Organism: Solirubrobacteraceae bacterium; assembly: GCA_035486255.1. Lineage (GTDB taxonomy): Bacteria > Actinomycetota > Thermoleophilia > Solirubrobacterales > Solirubrobacteraceae > Palsa-744. The sequence continues at coordinate 3,021 of DATHNH010000141.1, forward strand.
CCGGGTGGGGAGGAGGCGTATGCCGGGCGGTGGGCGTCCGTCGCCAAAGGCATATACGAGCAGCGCGAGGATCGATAGAAACAGGAAATAGGACGCTCCCTGCGGAGAAAAATAATCCTGGCCTACCCAGTCGGCGAGCAGGAAAGCCCAGAGCGTGATCCAAGCGCGGATCCGGCTCGCGAGCAGCGTGCGCGCGATGACGTATAAGGGAAGCAGGTAGGCGACGTTCGAGACGAGCGGAGTCCAGCGTAGGAACGGCAGTGCGGAGGCGTTGCCGCTCATCCCGACGACGCTCGCCATGGCCGTGAAGAAGCCCGGCCATGAGAAGCGCGCGTCGAGGCTACCGAGGGGATGCTTGTGTTCGATGATGGCGCTGACGAAGCCGGCGTGTAGCCAGGCTGTCGAGAAGCGGGGCTCGCTCTCGAGCAGCGACGGCAGACCATGGAGCAGCAAAGCCAACGCGAACAGGTGAGCGCAGAGAGGGACTGCGCTCGGCGAGTCACGTCGAAGGAGCAAAGCGAAGCTGACCGAGAGGACAACCACGGCGGCGAAGATCTGCCAAGGAGCGACGGCGATCAGCCCCCATTCCCCGACGGCGCCGGGATTATCCGGATGCGTCCCGAGGATCACCGCGACCGTGACGACGACGGGCACGACGAGCCGCGTCGCTGAGTCCCGTCGTAGGGCCAACCAACGCTTTGCCCATGAACGCCGCTGATTCGCCACGAAACGTCTACTCCCGTAGGGCGCTGCGTACTCTGCCGGGGGTCGTCGGCGGCGAAACCAGTCGAGGGATCACCGTCAAGCAGGCGATGAGCTGTGCCCCGAGCCATGCGACGCCGATCCCAGTCAAGCCGAGCGAGGGAGTAAGAACGACGGCGCCACCTATTATTAGGGCGCAGGTCAAGAACTGCGTGCGAACGATGAACCCCATGTGTCGTTGCGCGCGTGCCTGGCTCACGGCGAACACTGCAACCGCACGTGGTACTGCGCCCGCCAGGAGAAGCCGGAGCAGGAGTACCCCCGAGGCGGCGTAGCGCGGGCCGTACAGCTCGAGTATCAGGGGTGCTGCGATGATGCCAGCCGCAGACAGCGTGGCCATCAACGGCAGGCCGCGCGTGAGCGTGCGACGCAGAAGGGCGGTTCGTCGCTCGTGCGCGTGCGAGACCTCGACGGTGAGCGCGACCCCCATGTTCGTCCCAAGCAAGTCGAGGCTCGAGCTCGTTAGGTATGCGACGGCGAATATCGCGCCTAAATGGGGCCCGAGCAGGGCCACCGCAAACGCCGGCAGCGCGACCGTCGAGCACAAGAGGAAGAGATAGGCGAGGTAGTCGATGGCGACCGGTCGAGCAGCGGCGATGAGGCGAATCTCTCCGACTGGCTCGGTGGACTGCCGAGGGGCTACGCGGGCAAAGAGATACCCGGAGATCGGTAAGACGAGAAAGGCGAGCGGCGCGGCCCAGCTGAGAAAGATGCCGCTACGCGGAGCCTTCGTCGCGAGCGCGACGACGACAACGATCTTTGCGACACCGAAAAGCGTGTTCTCGACGGGGACTAGCGTTGGCGCGCGTAGCGCCGCGAGGGCCGCGTCCTGGAGCGCGAACACGTTGTACAGCAGGACCGCGGCGACAAATGGTGCGGCAGTCGAGGTTCCCGTGGCTGCATCGTGCAGAGACGCGATGCGAGGTAGGACGCCGAGCAAGAACACCGCCAGCACCCCGATGGCGAACACAGTGACGGCGAAATACACCTCGCTGAGCATCCGGCGCGCCCGGCGTCCGGCTCGCGGCAGCAACGCGCCGAGGCCAAGGCCCATGTTCAGCTGGCAGATGCCCGAGAGCGTGAGCATCGCCGAGATCAGGGCCGCGTTGCGCGCTAGATCTGTGGGTCGGTAGAGACGCGCCACGACCACCCAGTAGACGAACCCAAGCGCGCTCGTCGCGACCGTGTTGGCCATGAGGGCTCCGGCTGTCTTCGTAAGTTGATCGGTCTGCCGCGGTTCGGAGGGTGGGCGTGACCACAGGTTGTGAACTCGCCCGGCGCTGCGAACGCGCAGGCTGCCTGAGTTGACCAACCTCATCCCGCGGCTGCGCCGCAGCTCGCTGGCCCACGACGGCCGAGGGCTACCTCCGGTGCTCAACGGCTCATCCCCGGCGCTCGACGTCATGTTGACTCTCGTCGCGGCTTGAGCCTCCGGTAGGTCCGATAGCCGCGTGTGCGCAGCCGCTCGTGCCGCCACGCTAGCCGCGCGCCGGTGCCGCGTAGCAGGCGCTCGACCAGCTCGGTCGACGTCTCCGAGGTGACCGTAATCCGGGCAAGCGCGTAGACGTCGTCTCGGGAATGCGAGAGCGCGTTCTTGACCGCTACCGCGGAAGAGAAGCCCGATTCGATCACCGCTGTGCGGACGTTGCGATCGTAGGAGCCGTGAGGGTAGGCAAAGGCCTCAACGGGCGCGAGGAGGATGTCTTCTAGCGCGGTCCTCGAGTCCGCGATCTCGCGCGCGGCAGCGGTCGCGTCGAGCTCGTCCAAGTGCGGATGCGTAACTGAGTGGGCGCCTACCTCGACGCGCGGACCGAGCGCGTACATTGCTTGGACGTCAGCAACCGTAACCATTCCGGGAAGACCTATCGACCCGCTCGTCACGAACGCGCTGGCGGCGAGACCTGCTGCGAGAACAGCCTCGACAGCTGGGCGAAGATCGGCGAACCCGTCGTCGAATGTGAGGAGTACCGGACGCAATGGCAGTTGGCTCTCGCCGCGTAGCGCACTTGCCAGGGCGCTCACGGTGAGCGGCACTCGGCCCGAGGCTATGATCGCGCGCAGGTGCTCGGCGAACGAACTCGGGGTGACCGTGAACGCCGAGTGGCCGGGAACTGTCCGGTCAGCTACGGCGTGGTACAGCAGGATCGGGATCGGGACCTGCTTTGTGACGGACGTCATTGTCTCGCGTAGCGACCGCGTAGGTAGCCCGACACCGTGAGGAGCATCCCCAAGACGATCGCCCCCGAACGTCGCAGCCCATCTGGATCCCCACGGAGACTGTCGTGGAGGCCGCGGAAGAATCCGGTCGGCAGCGTTATCAGCGCGTACGTCCTCTCGGAGGACAGCCCGTCGCGCGAGCCTACCGCCTCGATCACCCGGGCCTTGGACAGTCCCTCCGACCAGCAGCGCCGCCGAAAATAGCGCCAACTTGCACGCTCGACGGTGACGTTGTGCTCGACCACCGCGGTGGGCACATGCAGTAGAACCCCGCCTGGGTAGGCGTTTTGTGCGCGGATCGAAAGCTCGGTCTCCTCGCAGCCGAGCGGCGTCGTGCCGAGTCGACCAAGCCCGTCCTTGAATCCGTCGATCCTCTCGAGCACGCTGCGACGGAACGACATGTTCGCGCCGATGGGGTTCCGGACTGGGGAGGTTTTGCTCGGAAGCCCGCGGTAGCTACATCCCACCGTCCAGTAGAACTCCTCTGGCAGCCAGCTCGGAGTGCCACTGTCCCAGCGTGGCGTTGCGACACCGCCGGCCCCGAGCACGTGAGGGTCGGAAAAAGCCGCCACGAGCTCGGCGAGCCAATTCGGCGCAGCGATCGCGTCGTCGTCGAGGAAGGCGATAATTTGCCCGCTGGAAGCAGCGACACCGCTGTTCCGAGCGCCCGACAGGCCGGGTGTGCCGGTGTTGGTGATTACACGGGCCGAGGGGAGCTTCTCGCGCGCCTGCTTGAGCAGGCCGGGGTTGTGGTCCACCACGACGAGCGTCTCGTGAACGGGATAGGTTTGTCGCACGATCGACTCGACTGACTGCAGTAGCGCCTGCCAGCGGTGCTCTGTGTACGCGCAGACGATGACGCTCACTGTCGGCGCGCCGCCGCGGCTAGAACTCGTTTTGCGCGCAGCGACCGAGTCGGCTGAGACGCGCCTCAACTTGCTCAAACCCACTCCGCCGAGGTGACCTCCAGCCAGTCGTGCTCGGGGCGACTGGGTCTGCGCCGGACTCGCTCTCGCGCGATCGTCCTCAGCACTTTTGCGCCGTCGCGGAACGCGTGCAGATTGCTCTCACCGTGTATGCGCACTCGCTCGTAGCTTGGAACCTCTGCGACCTTGAGGCCCGCTCGCGCGACCCGGATGTTGATTAGGGTCTCGACCTCGAAACCGTTGCAGTCGACGCGTATGGCCGGCAGGCAATGACGCCAGAACGCGTTGTACCCGTAGCAGAGATCGCTGTAGCGGGTGCCGAAAAGCACGTTGACCGTGCCGCTGAGCAAGCGGTTGCCGACCCGACGGACTCGCGTGATGTCGTCGCTCCCAGCGCCGTCCGTGAATCTCGATCCTTTGGCGAAGTCGGCGCCGGCGAGCAGTGCCTGCAAGAATCGCGGGATCTCGGCCGGATCTGCCGAGCCGTCGGCATCGAGCATAACGAGTATGTCGCCGCTCGCAGCCGCGAATCCGCTCCGCAGCGCATCGCCCTTCCCCTGGCCTGGTTGATAGATAACCCGCGCGGACGGAAGTATCTCCTGCGCGATTTTCGGCGTTCCATCGGTCGAGTGACCGTCGACTATGATCACCTCGTCTAGCCAGGCGGGGAGCTCGCCCATCACGTGCGGCAGGTTCCTTGCCTCGTTGAGCGTTGGGATGATCACGCTCACTCGAGCGCCTTGCGCACCAAACGTCGCGTTTGCCCGCGCGCGGTGGGGTCCGCTGACGCGGAAGCGTTCGAGCTGGGCGTTCGTCTCCTCCGGCTCGGTTATCGACGCGCTCACCCGCGCGACCCCCGTGAGTGTGCTGTCCTTGCGTCCCGCATCGCCCCTCCGTGGTCAGTGATTGACAGGAGGCAGGAGTGAAACCGGGCGTTGTTTGTCTGCGGTTTGTCACGGGTTAGTCACGGATTGGAGGCGTGGAGCAAACGTCAGCGCAGAGACAACGACGCCCTCGCCAAACGTCGCACGGTGCACGTGCGCTGGGTCCTCACAGCAGGCGGCGCAGCGACACCTCACTGCGGCGTGGCTCCGATCGCCGACCCTGAGAACCGTAGGCAGCCGTCGTTAGAGACGAGTTGGTCGAGTTAGATATCGATTGGAAGCTCGGAGCAGCGATGCTCGAGGCTACGGCTTGGCCTGCACTCACACGGTGCCGCGATCAAGAACATCGCTACCGAGCGTTTGGGCAACGGCGGCGTTCTCGGCCCAGCCCTGTAGGAACGGCTCCGGTAGCGGAAACGCTGAGTGGTCGCGATGTCCGATTGTCGAGCTCGCGAATGAACCCGACGCATCGGCTGATCGAGCTTGCGCAATCGCCGTCAATCGGGCACCGGGCGGGAGGACACCCCCGCCCAGGCGCCGGCGGTGGATCCGGCGGCTATGCCAAGAGGATCCGCTGCCCGGGATTCGGCTCGCGCGCCTCCGGCGGCGTCGCGGCTATCGTCCTCGCGGGCCCACCCTGCTCGGCTGCAGACCGCGGTGCAGCAAGAAACTCGACGTTACCCACGATGGTGTACTCGCGGCGGACGAGACCGTCGGTCTCCCACTCGCGGAACTCGAGACGCCCATCGACCGCGACAAGCCAGCCCCGGGTGAGATGCTCGGCGGCGGCTCGGCCGGCATTGCCGAAGACCTGGACGCCGATGAACCCGGTCTCGTGGGAGCGACCCATGCCGTCAACCGCGATACGCAAGTCGCAGACAGCCTTCTCGTCGGATATTCGGCGAAGCTCTGGGTCCCTGGTCAGACGGCCAGTGCAGATGTATTTGTTGACGCTCATGGCGGACTCCTTGGGTTGGAACATGCAGCTGCGGAATGCAGCTCAACGCCTAAGCCGACAGAGAGGCATAGGCGGGACACGCGGCCGGTGCTGCGACCTGGTGAGGAGCGCGGCAACCGTATCCAGGCCGAGCACATACGTCAGGCTTGTGTATCGATAACGATCCGCGCATTCTGCCCGGCGATCGCAATTACGCCGATGGTGTCGGCGCACGGGCACGGCTTCTGTTTTGACGAAAGCGCAGGAGCAGTATCCTCCGAGTCAACTGCTAGCTTGCACGAGCAGACGTTGATGGCGACACGAAAGGTGAGGACCCTGAGGATGGCCGACTTTCTTGAGGAGACACGGGGAGAGATCACAAGGAGGCTGGACGAGCTGAAGCCGCTCGTCGACGAGTACAGCCGCCTCGAGGCCGCGGCGGCAGCGCTGGACGGAGTGGGCGGACGATCCGCAGGCGCTGGAGGCACGTTGACCCGTGGGAGCCGTCCGGGACGCAGACCCGGATCGGGGAGCAAAGCGGGAGCGAGCACGCCGAGGAGAGGCACGGGACGGAAACCCGGTCGCGCCGCGAAACGGCGGGGAGGACGACCCAAAGGGAGCGGCAGTCGTGCGGCGGAGGCGCTGGAGGCGGTGAAGGGGCAGCCTGGGATCACCATCAAAGAGCTCGGAGCAAAGCTGGGGACCAGTCCGAACTACCTGTACCGCGTAATGCCCGGGCTGCAGAAGGAAGGGAAGGCGAAGAAGAAAGGGAACGGCTGGCACGCCGCTTAAGGTGTGGTCGGCGGCGCGTGGGGGAGAGCGCAGCCGCGGCACCAGGACGCCGAGCCTCGGTTCGCGGCTCGATGTCGTTGTATCTGTGAAGCGAAGGGAGACGTAGAGCGGCGGCTCCGAATCGCCGCCGCCTTTGGGATCGGAAGCCAAAATTAACCGCTTCGTCTCTGACCCCAGCTCGGATCGGCGCGTGAAGCGGGCGCTGCTGTTCGATCTCGACGATACGCTCGTGGTCGAGGAATCGGCGGCGGCCGCATCCTTTGCGGCTACTGCCGACGTCGCCAGCGTTCGCCATCACGTGGATCCGGTCACGCTGGCGTTGGCTGCGCGAGAGCGGGCCCGTGAGCCGACGTCGACGGCGGTTCGCTGGCTCGGCCAGCCGTTCTGGCGTTAGCTCCGGTGCAGTGTCGGCGGGTGACCCGAGGACTTGAATCGTAGCGCCGGTACCCGCGCCGCAAGAGCCGTCCTCGAGGCTCACTGGCAAATCACGATGCGCTTCTGGAACGGACCAGAGCTACTCGTGATCGACGAGCTTGGCTGCCTCCTCCTCCAAGGTCATCAGCCGCCGCTACCAGCGCGGCTCCATCATCCTGACCACCGACCGCGACGTCACCAGCTGGGGGCAAATCTTCGAGGACACAACCGTCGCCGCGGTGATACTCGGCCGGCTCCTCCAACGCGCAATCGCCGTCCAGACGAACGGCCCGAGCTACCGAATGCGCCACCGCCAGGCACGCCTGGCCAGCTCCGCGCGAACTTCCTAGGAAGTTCTCCTCGAGGTTATGATCGGCGTGTGCCGGTGTGTGGCGCCTACCCGGTCGTCGTTTTCGACCTTGATGGGACTCTGCTGCGCGGCACGACCGTGTCGCTGATGCTCGCTCGATGGCTCGGGCACGAGGAGGAGATGTCCCAGCTGGAGGAGGCGTTCCACGCGGGTGAGATCTCGAATCGCGTTGTGGCCGACGCGACAGCGTCTTGGCTTGCGGGGCAGAGCACGGCTGACGCTTGGCGAGTGCTCGCCAAAGGAAGTTGGATTGCTGGGATGGCCGAGACGTTCCAGACCCTCGCAGAGGCTAGGGTCAATCTGCTGCTAGGCACGATTACTTGGAGCTTCATTGCGGAAAGGCTGAGCGATTCCTACGGGTTCGCCGCGTTCGGCGGGACCGAGATGCACGTGACCGACGGGGTCGTCTCTGGCTGGGTTACGCGCTATTTCGATGAGCAAGACAAGCTGCGCTTCGTCCGGCGATGGTGCTACCGGAACGGGTTTTCGATGGGGGAAGTCGCCGCGATCGGAGACTCTCGCTCGGACGTCCCGCTCTTTCGCCACACGGGAACGTCGATCGCGCTCAACGCCACGCCCGACGCTCGCGCGATCGCAAGCCACGTCCTCGATACCGATGACCTGCGCAACGTCCTCGCGTTCTTGCATCCTGCAGACGAAACGCGGTCACGATTGGAGCCGAATCGCTCCTAGCGAGCCTAAGTCGATCAATGCTCCACGATCGCCCGCGAGGGAATTCTCATGATCGCATCTGGGGAATCTCGGTGATCCTTGACATTGACGCGCACCCTGTCGCTCGGTCTAGGCTCGGTGGGGCCTCGAGACTAGTGAGCGACTGCCTCAGCGACGCCCCTCACACGAAGTCCCGGGGTGGGCGGCTGCGGCCCAATCACGCGTGGCGCCCACCCGGCCGTTCTTGCGGACACTGTTTCCCGGCGACTGCTTGGCCTCGTTGGGAGGTCGGCTAGGAACCTCTCCTATTGGTCGGCTAGCGCAGTGGCGCGGCGTCACGGCCGAAGGCTGAGCGATGTCGCGCCAGCTTGGGCCCTGGATCGACCATACCCACCCAAGCCGCCCGTACAGTCAACTGCGTGCATGCCAGAGATGCGGCCGATCACCCGAGATCCCTCGACGCGCGCCGCGAGTTCGGGCGCCGCGGCGAAGACGATGCGCTTTGCTACCTACAGGGCATCGGTTTCCGACTCGTCGCGCGAAACCACCGCACCAGCTTCGGTGAGGTGGATCTGATCGTCGTCGACGACCGCGTGTTGGTCTTCGCCGAGGTGAAGGCGCGGCACGTCCGAGCGGGCTACGAGGGCGTGTACGAGAGCGAGCTCGGCTGGCCGAGCGCGAAACAGCGGATGCGACTCCGTGCGGCCGCCCGGGCGTGGTTGCTGGAAGCGTCGGCAGATCGTCCGCGGCGCCCGGAGCTGCGCTTCGACGCGGTGCGGGTCCTGTTCGACCAGAAGGACATGCTCGTCGACATCGTGCATCGCGAAGGGATCTAGGCCCGAGCACATAATGCCTGTTATCGCGCTTTGACACGGATGCGGCCCGGGTTGGTAGTCGTCAACTCCGAAACTTGCATCGCGCAACAACCCGTGTCTCTTGTCCGGTCTGATCGCCGTTGAGGTCCGCCTCCCCCCTGCGGGGAAACGGAGGCCTAGCCGACTCGGAGGTAGCCGCGAAGCGCCTCGCGGATGACCTCGGAGGGTGTGGTGCCCTCGCCGCCGCGAGATCGGGTAGCTGGTCGCTCAACTCGAGGTCGAGCCTGACCGACTCGACGCTCGCGGCTCCCGGCGTGAGCGCGGCCGCCCGCGCTTACGCCTCCGAGCTAGCAGCGTGTGTTCGTCGTAACCCGACTCCGCCTCTGTCGCCAAAGCCTCGATCTCCTTGTCGGTGATCGACGTCGCCCGCGACGCCCAGCAGCTGTTCCTTGTGGGCTCGCGCGCACCAGCGGGGAAGGGTACGTATGGGCCGGCGAGTCGGAAGCCGCTCGTGTGGGACTAGCGGGCCTGTTCTCGTCGGCGCGTTGTCGGCCTCGTCCCGACAAGATTCGTCCACTCGATGAGCCCTCGGCGCCGTCAAGCTTTCTAAGCGGTGTAACGGTTGCAACGTTGTCCGTGATCGCCGCTGCGAACGGAAGCTCGGCCACATCGAAGCAATCCAAGCACGCAGCTTGCTCGAGATGCTTGCAGAACCCACTCGCCGGGTCGCGACTGAAGTCGTTTGTCTGCATGGCGATCGGACATCACGCACAAAGAAAGTGTTTACGCAACTGGTTATTGCTAGGCAGCAACGCACCCCGAGGCATCCCAAGCAGCCCTCCCAACTCCATATTCGGTAAGGCGGGGCAGGGACCTCGTGGTCGGCCCCTTGATCTAGTGCGATAGGTCAGATACTGTCGCCCGGACACGTTTATTTTGTCCTGCAGACGATGCGCAAGCCGACATCGAGAAGGAGAGCAGCGTGCGGGCTCCATCACGAAGCAGACGGAAGCAGAAGCCTCAAGCAACCGTCGGAGCTGGCAGCCTCAGTGTCGTCTTGCTCGCGTCGCTGCTCGCAACGGTGATCGTGTTGGCGCTGGGGAGCGCGAGCGCATTCGGCGCGCCGCCGAGCCACACGCAGTCGATCGATCCCGGCAAGAGCCTGAACGCCGTCTCCTGTATCTCCGGGACGACCACGTGCGTAGTGAGCGACAGCAACGGGAACGCGCTCTACTCGACCGACGTGAGCGCGAGCGGGCCGGCAACATGGATACCGTGGACCGGGCCAGCCGGTACCGAACCGAGCGAGGCCGTGGCGTGCCCCGCGACCTCACTTTGCACGATCGCCGCAGGCCATCCCGAAGAACCCGGCGGCGGCGGCAGCTTGTATTACGCGACGTCGTTGGGTGGCGCCTGGACCCAGGCGTTCGAACCGGCATACGCTGGCGTAGACGCCATCTCGTGCGCGTCGACCTCGCGGTGCGTCGCAGGACAGTCAGAAGGCTTTATCCACTACACGACGAAGCCCTCCTCGAACGACTGGTTTGCGCGGGACATCGGATCGGAAACGATAACCGCCGTCGACTGCCACACTTCGTCGTTCTGCGCGGTAGTCGATAACTCGGGGAGCGTTCACGTCGCCGCCACCGCCGAAAAAATCGCCGAAACCGCCGGCTGGAAGTCGACGGACGTCGACGCGTTCCTCCCGTTGCATGGAATTGCGTGCAGTTCCTCGACGTTCTGCGTGGCGGTCGACGGCGAAGGTCACGTCTTGGACCTCACGATCGATGGCAGCGGTCAAGCGGCGGTCTCCAAAGAAGACCTTGACGGGGCGAACGATCTCACCGCCGTCACGTGCACCGTCGGCGCGGTCTGTGTTGCCGTGGACAATCTGGGCAACGTGTTCATGTCGCCGGACGGCGGCAGGGAGTGGGGTAAGGAGTACGCGCTCGGCAAGGACTTCACCGGCGTCTCCTGTGCATCGCGCGAACTGTGCGTCGCAACCGATACCGAAGGCGAAGTCACGGCGGTCGCGCCCACGTCTTTCGAAGGGCACTGGCTCGAAGTCTAAGAAATCGGCGAAGGCCAGGTCAACGCGGGGTTTGGCGGCATCCCATGCCCGGGGAAGTCCACGACGAAATGCACCCTCTACGGGCCGCCGGAAGGGACGAAGGTCGTGTTGCGCGAGACCCCCTCCTCCGCCCGCTGGGGGTTCGTAAGATGGTCGGGCGTCACCTGTGAAAACGGCAGTCAGACAGGCGAAACCTGCGAACTCACGACGCCGAAAGGCACGCTCGAAGTCACGGCGGAATTTGAAGAGATCAAGCTGTTCCCGGTCACGGTGTTCGTGGACGGCGAAGGCGAGGTCACCGGTTCCGGCAGCACACCGCTGACGGGCCAGGGCCGCATTGAATGTGGCGCGAGCGGCGGTCCGATCTGCTCAACTGAAGTCCAGAGCGACGTGGCGCTCACGGCCGAAGCGAAGCCAGGGTATCTCTTTGCGGGCTGGGTCGGCTGTCGCAACGAACCGGGGGCGGCGGACGACCATTGCGTATTCGACCCGACCGGCGCCAGCGAAGTGATCGCGGTGTTCCTGCCGGAAGTCAAGAACGCCGTCAACGGCACGAATGGCGTCCAGGGCGAAAAAGGCGCCAGTGGCGCCACGGGCCCTCACGGTCCGGCCGGTCCTGCCGGTAAGCAAGGTGCCGCGGGCAAGATCGAGCTCGTCACATGCACCAAGAAGGGCAAGAAGCAGCACTGCACGACAAAGACGGAGTCGGGCACGGTCTCGTTCACGACCAGCTCCGCACACGCGACGCTCTTGCGCCACGGCGTGGTGTACGCGGCCGGAACCGCGCGCCTCGCGCACGGGCGCATGAGTCTCCGGCTGCTGCCGGTGCGCTCACTGCGACCGGGCAAATACACGCTCACGCTCATCAGCGGTACGGGACGGCACAAGAGGATCAGCAACGAGTCGTTCACGCTGAGCTAAAGCAACGGACATCCACCGCCTTCGGTCGCCCGCCCTCGAAGCGCGAGAGTCGAGCGCTCCTCACCGCCGGCGCGATGCTCGGGATCGTGATCTACGTCTTTCAGGACCGTCACGGAGGACCGTCACGGGCAGCGGCCCGCCGCGGTCTGACCTGCGTTACTTGCGCTAGAACGTGGCGCTGTGGAGGTGTTGGTGCAACGTTCGGCGCTTGGGCTGGCGTTGGCGGACGGGCTCAGAGCTGGCACGATGCGGATCGTCCCCGAGGAGCCCGTCATGTCCTCGTCCGCCTGCTGCTCTCTGACGGCACGCTTGTCGACTCCGAGAAGGTCCGCGCCCCCGCGCTCCGTGGAGGTTGTCCACCGGCGATCGAGCGCGCTTGGAGTGGCTTCCTCGGGTGAGGGTCGGACCAAGCATCATCGACGCCGGAGATCTCGCGCCTGGACGGTCTGCCAGCTCGTATCTGTCGCGCGCGGTCGATCTGGCTCGAGAGCTGCGGTCTCGTTGAATGCACCGCAGATGGGGCAGCACAGCACGATCCCCGCGACCCAGTCGGGATACACGTGCTCGGCGAGCATGTGATGGCAGGTGCCGCAGAGCAGGTCGATATCGCCGCTGCCGCGACCTTGGTAGGGCGAGATGTCCCCAGGCGGTTTTTTGAGGACAGTGTGCCCCTCAGTGCTGGCGATGATGCGGAGCAGGATCCGGGGCATAGGAAGTAGGAGAGGCCCGCGGCGCCGGTGCGGCCAGGCCGCCGGCGACGCGGGCCTAGGAGACGGGCCGATCAGAGTGGCCCGGCTGGCACTGTATCCAGAGTGCGGCGGGAAAGCCAGTGTCTACGTTTATTTCAAGCGGGAATGGGGCGCCGGGGCTGCTCCAGCGAGGGGTGCGGGCAGCCCCGGCGACTCCCGGTCCCTCGGCATGGGGTAGCGAGGGAAGTCGTCTCACACGCCAGCTCGGCATTGGGGGCTGAGCTAGCATTTGGCGACTAGAGGGCCCTCGGGAGCGAGGGCCTCGCGTATGAAAGCAGACATGGCTCGTTCCGAACAGTTGACTAATGGAACCCGAGTCGTCTCCGGCCCCGTGACTCAAATAAGCGCTGTCTTTGCGTTTATTTCGCGCTTCGTTGGGGTGCTTGGGCCTGCCAACGGCAGGGAGGAGGATGCCAGCGAAGCGAACGCCCCCTCGAGCTGCGGCTCAGGGGGGCCGTGCGCGCTGCTGCGGGGCTCGGTGACATCTGGGCTCCCACACACGCTGGCTGGCTGGCGGTCATCCCGGCGCACATGTAATCCATGGTGACGCGAACGCAGCCCGCTAGGGGGATACCGTTCACGAGTGCGACAAACGCAAACCTGTTGCGTAGTCGGTGCTCGACCCACGCGTGTAGCCGTGCGCTGATTTTTTTGCATGGGCCGAGTTTCGCTCAGCCGAGACGTCCTTTGCTCACAGCGACCTCCCCTGTTGAGGGGTTCGTACTTCTGGGAGCGGCTCGACGGTACCTTAACTCGTCCGTCGCTCCTGGGACTGCCACGCTGGTCACCGCGCGGCCCACCCTACACACATCGGAGACCGCGGCGCAGGATGCCTCATCTACCTCTTACTGCTGAACTTCAGGCCTCGTCGCTAGGGCTCCCTGACGGACTTCAGCACTGCCCCAAGGTCGGAGCGCATATCCCGCGCGAACGCGGACATCCCGCCGGTCTGCGTCAGCTCTAGCTTCCCTTTCCGGTAGACGTCGCCCAGGTTGCCCTGGATCTCCGCGAGATCGCTCCGACCTCCTGTGACGATCCCAAGCCGGTACCCAGGGCGGATCTCGCTCAGGATCTCGACGGCATGCGCCTCAGCTCCTCGCCAGCCACAGATGAGCAGGTGCTCGATCTCCGGGATCGTGCTGCGGAACGCTTCGACTTGGACGGATTCACATTCGAACGCCGTCTTGTTGGCCATCGGTACGGCGATGCCCGGTAGATAGACCTGAGGGCCGGCGTCCATTTGGACGGTCGTGGCGTTGCGCATCGTCAATGGCAGGCTGGTGTCGGCAAACTGCGCCGCAGCCGAGATCGCGCGGGACGTATTCATTGCGCTGCCTTGTGAGGGGGGGTGCTCTAGGACGCGTGACCAGTTGATCGACCCGTGGAGCTTGAGCAGCCCCCAGTCGACGCGCTGCACGTAGGCGCCCATGTCGTCGAAGTCCCAGTCCGGCAATACGCGTTTGGCGGCATCCTCGAGCAGTGTGTCGTAGTTGAACGTCACGAGCTGGACGCGCTGAGCGGTCTCCTCCTGCCACTCGAGGAGGTTGTTCAGGAGCGTGAGATACACGGTGTGGCCGTTCGCCTCCTCTACCCACTGACGGCTCATGTCGGTGATGAGCTGGCAGAGGTAGAAGCGGAAGGCGATCAACGACTGTCGAGCTGCCGTGCTGTTTTCGGCTCGCTCCGCGTACTGCGCCAACAAGGTCTCAAGGGTGTCCTCCGGCCCGCCGCCCAGCCGCTGACGAACGTAGTCGATGACAGCCACGCTCGCTGGATATTCGTTGGCGATGCTCCCGTAGCGATGCGCGACGAGATCCGCCGCGAGCGGGGGGCGGTGAGCGACACCAGGCACACCGGTTCTAGGGGCTTCCCCCGCTGGGCGCTCAGGATCGCTGTCGTATGACGCGCCGGCTCCAAAGATGACCATCAGCATGGGGCAGCGGATCGTTACCAGGGACCCCAGACAGAACCGAAGCCAGACGCCATCCGGGCGGCGCGCTGCGGCCACCCTAAACCCTGACCGCCGCAATCCAATCCACGGAGATGTAATTGCCGTCCGATCAACTGCCTGCCAGGGCCTCGCACTAAGGCGGTCCCTTCCTCTTTTTTCGTGCTGGGCCGATGTTCGGCAGCGCCCTATCACGGGACCGAAATGGTGGCCGTTCGCGCTCACCGGCCCAGGAGGGATATGAAGAGCCCGTGAGTCGCGAACCGATGGTGTGGGCTGGCCGCCCCGGATCTCGTGGATAGCTGGCCAGGATGTATCCACACCCGCGAGGGCCTGCCGGCGGAGTGGCACGAGCAGGTCTCAGGTGGGGTGGCGCCAGAGGCGCTCAGGCGAGGTTGTAGGCGGAGCAGACCGGGCAGCAGAGGACGAGGCCGGAAATCTTGTCGGCGGGGTAGATGTGGTCGGCGAGTATGTGGGAGCAGGAGCCGCAGAGGAGGTCGACGCCACCGTCGCCCTTACCAGACATGAACGGCGAGCGGTCTGAAGAAGCTTCCTTCTTGAGGAGCGGCCATGAAGCGGCGTCGGGGACGACCTGGAGCTTGATCCGCCGGACCTGTGGGGAGGAGCGGAAGGAAGGAACGCCGAGCTCATGGATCTCGCCCACCGGAGAAGGGTACACGAGAAAACGAGATCGTTGGACTTCTATGACGTGCGAGGATGAGGGGGCCGGCCGGATGGGCCGAGGGCCACATCGTGGCCGCTGATCACCGGCGCATCTGGCCCACTGCCCGGGATAGGCGCCGTCGACGGTCCGGACCCAGGAGCCAGGGCCGTCGCCAAGAACGTAGACTTGATAAACGCACACGTAGCGGCCGATTCCGACTTCGCGTAGTTCGCTATCGTCTGTGACGCGATTTCGTTGGTTGGACTTCGCTCGGGCGTGCGAATCAAAGGAACAACCACCACCTTGTGGCCGATAAGCGATGGAGTCACGACGCAGCCGACACGGAGAGAGTCGCAGTGCCGCGCCCAGGGGGACGAGCGCCGCGGTGCGTCGCCCCGGGAGCGTTAGCAACTTCAGCAGCTCGCGCACCAGGATTCTGCAGGCGATGCGAGACCTTGCCTGCGAGCAGGGGTACCAGGCCGTCTCGGCCACGGCGCTGATCGGTAAGGCTCGCGTCTCGAGCAAGACGTTCTACGAGAACTTTGCTGGAGCTGACGAGTGCTTCATCGCGACCTACGACGAGGCGACGGCGGAGATCGAGGCCGTGATGCGGCCGGCCTACATGCGCCCGGGCACGTGGGAACAAAGAGTCAGAGCGGCGCTCGAAGCCCTGCTCGAGTTTCTCGAGGACGATCGCGATCTCGCGACGCTCGTGTTCCTCGAGGCTCCAAAGGCGAGAGAGCTTCTGGGCGACAGGAGGGCGAGAATCCTCGAAATCCTCCAACTCGTGCTCGACAGCGGCCGCTCCGGCGAGAAGGCCACGGCCACCCCTGCCCTGATCGACGAGATGCTGGTCGAGGGCGCGATATCGGTCATTCGTGCGCGAGTCGCATCGCCGCAGGATGGGAGTCTCAGCCGGCTAGTCGACGAGCTGATGAGCGTGATCACGTATTCGTATATCGGCCCTCCGACCACGGCAGTGGCGCCACCTCCGCTGACGCCCGGACAGCTGGTTGCGAGCTCGCCAGGAGGACCGAGCACGAAGCCGCCGAGCAACATCAGGATGACCTATCGCACGTTGAGGGTCCTCACGGCCCTTGTGAAGAACCCCGGGGCGTCGAATCGGGAGGTCGCCGAGGGGGCCAGCATCAAAGACCAGGGGCAGATCTCAAAGATCCTGCGGAGAATGGCGGACCAGGGCCTGGTGCGAAACGAGGGCGAACACCGCAACGGGGCACCGAAGCGCTGGTACCTGACCGACCCTGGGCAAGCTTTGCAACGCCGTGGAGAGCGCGACCTCAACCGCCGGAGCTCGCCCCCCGACTAAGCAGCCAGCCCGCAGCTCGAGGGAGCGGCCCGAGAGGGATGTCCGCGCCGAGGTGGACCGCCGGCATGTGGCGGACGCAAGGAGCTACGGCTTCCGTCGAGGACGGGAGTCCGATCGGATCGTGATGGAGGGCGTTTTGAGCACGCAAAACGAGAAGGAGTTGACGTGTACGAGCGTTCTGTCAACTCTCTTGACGCCTACACATATCGGCGTCTAACCTGAGAGAAGGCTCGCGCCCGATAGAACCGGCGGGAACGAGTCCCCTCCAGAGGCCGGGGGCGCCGCGCATGAGTGGCGTCCCCTTCCTCGGACGGGATCGCGAGGCGCCGGCTGTGACGGGCGGTCACCCGGCTGTAGCTAGGCGATCGGCTTGGTCGCAGCGGGCATGGGTACGGGCTATCAGCCAATGAGAGCGTCAAGGCATCGCCCGAGGCTGCTGCCGCGACTGCACAGGCAGTCCTGTGGGCGGCCTGTTCCAAGTGGTTGGGATGGTGCTCGGGGTTGTGCCGATCTCTCGCGAGGAACCCTCGTGCAGCCTCACGGTGATGACGGTAACTACAGTCGCAGCAGGCATCTGGCTCAGATGCCAGGTCACGGCCGGCATGCGCATCGGCCGGCCTGACCCGAACACCAGCCGCGTCGCACGCTGCAGCAGGCCGCTCGGGGTACGCTGCTGGAGCCCGGGGCGCTCGCCCAAGCCCCGTTCAACCTGCTCGGCAGGCCAGCGAGGCAGTTGGACGCCTGGCCTCAGCTGGGGTCGTTCACCGGCTCGTCGGGTTCGTCTTCGTGACGCGGGCCCGCTCGACGGGTCGCGGCATTGCGCGCAACCCACTGGCTAGAGGAAGCCAAGCCTGTCGAGACGGCGCGAGGGGCTCCGCCGAGGAGCCGAGGGTAGCCGGCTTGCATGTAGGTCTGCCCCTGCCGAACCGCAGCAGATGGGCCCTTGTTCAGCCTGGACCTGACAGAGGGAAGTTCCCGCGAGGCGGTGTACCTCGAAATGGTGCGCATTTTGCGCCCTTTCGAGTTATCAAGCCTATTGGAATTTCCGCCCTGACTGGTTAGGGTGCCGCTCGTTTCTCTAGGGCCACCGGGACCCACCAATTCGAGTCGAGGAGGAAGCGGAATGCGGGGGCTGGATGCTGGCGTCGGGGTCGCTGGCTGGCGACACGCGAAGCAAATCTTCGCTTCAGTCGTCGCGTGTGGGCTCGTGGGTGTCCTGATGGCACTATGGCGCGCTTTCGTGGGGAGGTCGGCTGACGCGCGGCCGCCTCGGTCCCTAGATCGCACACCGCTCAGTCGCGCAAGCGTTCCGCCGTCCGCGGTGGCTGTATACGCATCGGAGCCCGTGCATCTCCGGGTCCGGCTCGGCTGGGTGTTGGCAGTCCTCGTTAGCGCGGCCTTTGCGCTGGGGGTTGTGCCGGCGCCAGCGGTCGCGGCGTTGACGCCAGCGGAGGAAGCGAACATCGAAGAAGTCGATGCTTGGGCTTATCGCAACGGTGGTGAGGAAAACCCGATGACCTGCGGGACGGTGTGCGGCGAACTCTGGTCCGCGGAGAAAGGCGTTCCCAAGAGCTCGACGGCCTTCTGGAACGAGCTCGCGGAACTCATGTTCCCGACCGGGATGTGGGGCACACTCGAACTCGGTGGGACGTTTCACCTTGGCAAGGAAGAATATTACACCGCGATTCTAGTGGAAGGCGCGGCACCGAAATGGATCTGGGTCCCCGTGCCGCGCGAAGCGCTGGAACCTCCAGGGGTGTGCGCGCAAGGGCATTGGGGGCACCTCAGGGCAATCGGCGAAAAATGGTCCCCGAGCTCGAGCGAATATCCGGCTCCTTCGTTCAAAACAGACGACTGGGTGATTTCTGCTTATCCGTGCGGCGTCGGCGGAGAAGGCATTGTCCAGTGGGACCCAGAAGCCGGCGAAGGATCCTGTAAAGCGGTAGGTGGTCCGTTCCCGATTCCAGCGTCCGGCAACGGCTGGTCGGAAGAACGCTGGCGATGGAGCACGTGCTACCAACTCAACAAAGAAAGCAAATACGAAGCCACCGGGTCGTGGGCAGAGGGGCTATACCGCCCATTTACGACTGCCAAGGTCGAAGCGCGCGAAAGCCAGACCAGCGAATCGGTCTTCAAAACCAAAGCCGGCATCGCCCCTGGGAAAACGGCCCTTCAGAAAGAAGTCGAGGAAGCACTCGAACACGACGAAGTTCTTGGCCCCTGGGTCAACTGGGTGCTCGAAGGCAAACACGGCCCGGCACCCGGCTCCGGAGGGAGCGCAGCCGAAGGTTACGGCGGAGACGGAGGTGGACCGTCGCCGGGCGGCCCCCCGCGATGCACAGATCACAGCCACGCGGTCAACTGCGCGACTGGGAACGAGAGCATCAGCCAGGTTGACCTCAGTGTCGGAGGTCGCGGCCCAGGCCTGACGCTCACACGAACCTACAACTCGCAGGCCGCCGTTTCGGCGTCGAGTCACGGTCCGTTCGGATACGGCTGGAGCGCTCCTTACGGTGCCTCTACCGAAGAACCGGCCACCTACTACCGGACGGTCACGACCGACGAAGGGTCGGTGCTGCGCTTCATCTTCGTCGAAAACCATTGGGTGTCGGTCTCACCGCTGATCCAGGCCACGCTTAGCGCCGAAGGCTCTGAATACATCTTGACCTACCCGGACCAGACGAAATACACCTTTGCGAGCAGCGGGCTGCTCAAGAGCATCACCGACCGCAACGGCAACACGATCACAATGCACCGCTCCGGCGAAGGCCGGCTCGAATCCGTCACCGACGAAAAAAGCCGTGCTATCACCTTCTCCTACAACGGAGCGGGAGAGATCAGCGAAGCCAAAGACCCGCTCGGGCACACCGTCAAATACAAATACGACGAAGCCGGAAACCTCGAAAAGGTCACCGAGCCCGGGGAAGAATCCGCGAACTGGACCTTCAAATACGACGGCTCACACCAGATGACGCTCGAGACCGACGGCCGCGGCAACAGCATCGAACGCACCTACGACGGGAGCCACCGCGTCAGCACCGAGACCGACGCGCTCAGCCGCAAACGCAGCTGGGAATACTCCGGCACCTACGGTCAGGAACCGACGACCACGACGATCACCGAGCCCAACGGCTCCACGACCGTTGAGCAATTCAACGCCCACGGCGAGCTCCTGTTCATCACGCGCGCGTACGGGACCAGCGAAGCGACGACGAGCACCTACGCCTACAACTCGGTCGGCGAGCTGGAATCCGCCTCGAACGGCCGCGGCTACCCGACGACCTACACCTACGACGCCAACCGCAACAAGACCAGCGAAACCGACTCGCTCGGCCGCAAGACCCAATGGACATACAACTCGACCCATGATGTGATCTCAACCACCACGCCGGCGGGCGAGACCACGACGATCAAACGTGACGAACACGGCAACGTGGAAACGGTCGAACGGCCCGCGCCGGGCGAAACGACCCAGAAGACGAAATACAAATACACCGCCCACGGCCAGCTCGAACAGCTCGAAGACCCCCTCAAAAACGCCTGGAAATACGGCTACGACGCCGCCGGCGACCGCACCAGCGAAACCGACCCGGAAGGCGACAAGCGCACCTGGGAATACGACGAAGACTCCAACGTCATCGCCAGCGTCAGCCCACGCGGCAACGTCGAAGGCGCGGAAGCAGCCAAATACACCACCAGCATCGAACGCGACGCCCAAGAGCGCTCGAAGAAGATCACCGACCCGCTCGGCCACACGACCAAATACGTGTACGACAAAGCCGGCAACCTCGAAAAACTCACCGACGCCAACAGTCATACGACGACCTACGCCTACGACGCTGACAACGAGCCCACCAAGGTCGAACAGGCCAACGGCGATACGACCGAAACCGGCTACGACTCCGAAGGACACGTCGAAACCCAGACCGACGGCAACAAAGACACGACCAAATACACGCGCAACAAACTCGGCGAGGTCACCGAAGAAGAAGACCCGCTCAAACGAAAGGCCAAAAAGAGCTATGACGCCGCCGGCAACCTCACGAAACTCGTCGACGCAAAAGAACGCACCACGACCTACAAATACGACGCGGCAAACCAGCTGAGCGAAGTCGAATACTCAGAAGGCGGGAACCCGGCCGTCGAATACCAATACAACGCGGACGGCGACCGGATCAAGATGCACGACGGGACCGGCACGAGCAACTACACCTACGATCAGCTCGACCGGCTCACCGAAACCAAAGACAGTCACGGCGACGTCGTCAAATACGAATACAACCTTGCCAACGAGAACACCAAGATTACATATCCCAACACCAAAACCGTCACCCGCAAATACGACAAAGCCGGCCGCCTCGAAAAAGTCGAAGACTGGCTCGAACACACCACGAGCTTCAGCTACGACCCCGACTCCGACCTGACGAAGTCTGCCTTCCCGAACAACGAAGACAAATACAGCTACAACGAAGCTGACCAGCAGACTAAAACCGAAATGAAGAAGGGCGCCGAAACCCTCGCGTCCCTCACCTACACGCCGGACAATCTCGGCCAGCTAGAAAAGGTTGTCCAAACCGGGCTCCCTGGCGCCGAAGAAACCAAATACAGCTACGACGAAAACAACCGCCTGACCAAAGACGGCTCAAGCGAATACAAATACGACGCCGCCGACAACCCCACCACCACGCCGGGGAGCTCCAACACCTACGACGCCGCGAGCCAGCTCGAAAAAGGCACCAACGTCGAATACACCTACAACGAACTCGGCGAGCGCACCAAACGCAAACCCTCGAGCGGGCCCGCCACGACATACGGCTACGACCAGGCCGGCGACCTCACCAAAGTCGAACGACCCAAAGAAGGCGAAACCAGCGAAATCAAAGACAGCTACACCTACGACGGCAACAGCCTCCGCGCCTCCCAGACGATCAGCGGAACGACCACCTACATGAGCTGGGACCCCGCCCAAGGCCTACCACTACTGCTCAACGACGGCACCAACAACTACATCTACGGGCCCGAAGGCACTCCGATCGAGCAGATCAACGGAGAAGGCACCGTCCAGTACCTGCACCATGATCAAGCAGGGTCTATCCGACTGCTCACGAACTCCAGCGGCACGGTCGACGGAAAATGCACGTACAGCGCGTACGGCACCCCCACATGCGAAGGGACCGCGAGCACACCGCTCGGCTACGACGGTCAGTACACGAGCACCGATACCGGCCTCGTCTACCTCCGGGCGCGTACGTACGACCCAGCGACCGGCCAGTTCATGAGCCGCGATCCGCTTGAGTCCATCACTGGCGAACCGTACGGCTATGTGGCAGACGACCCGCCGAACGCTAGCGACCCCGCTGGGCTCGCGCCCATCGCGATTCCGGCCCCGGTGGCCGCAGGGTGCGCTGCCGCACCGGAGGTCTGCGCTGCCGCTGGGCTTGCAGGCGGGCTCGTGGGTGCGGACGCCTATCTCGGAGTAAAAGCCGTCAACGCCTGGACGGGCGACGAAGGCGGAGACGAAGGCGAATCCGAGATCCGCCGAAAGCAGGCTGAACTCGAGGGCCACTGCGGCTCATTGGGTACTCCCAACCCGGGAAACCTCGAGAAAGTGAGCGACCGCGAGATCAAGGAAATCCTGGACGAGGCGGGAACAGACCCACATACGGACAAGGCCGAAACGGTTGGTGGGGAGGCCGGTGCATATGATTACTACAGAGACAAGACGACTGGGGAAATCTATCTTGTGCCAAAAGACGGAGGCGAGCCGATTCCAACCGGGCTAGGCGGTTGAGCAGCGAAGCGCACATCCCGTGGCAGCGTGCCTGGGTGGAGGTCCGGTGTTCGCTGAATGTGTTTAGCGAGACCTTGAGCCCGACCGCGGTGACAGCGCGCGTGGGGGTAGAGGCTACGGACCGGCAAGTCAAGGGAGACCTCCGTCGTCGTGGCGGTCGTTCGACACCTGCGGTGCGCCACCGATGGACGTGGGCGCCGGATGACAAGGTTGAGCGCCTCGTGGACCCCCAGCTTGACGCCATTTGGGGCGCGCTCGGTTCGCGCTCGGAAGCCTTTTCGGCGCTTCCTGCCGAGGCGAAGGTATCGCTCAGCATATGTATCGTGCATCATGGCGCAGAGCTCAGCCTCGGTTGGGTCCTCGATCGGCGTCATGTCAGGACTGCAGCTGCGTTCGCCGCATCCATTGACGTTGACGAGTACAACGAGACCGGTCGCGACGCCTGAGAACCACGGCGCGTCGGTTGGAACGTCGCGGATTGGCACTTGTGCGACCCGCGTGGCCGTCGCACGGCCTCGCGGCGCGTGGTCCGGTGCACAACAGCCGGCGCGCATGCAAGACGGCGTGCGGTCGGCCTTGTAGGCGCGGACGAGGAAGGCTGAACCGAATCGGCGCCGAACACGGCAGCAACGGTCAGAATGTCGCGCTCTCGGTGTCGGCCGTCGTCGGACCGGGCACGTCACCAGACATGCACGAGACGGCGAGATCCCGATTTCGCGAGCCGCGCGAGCGGATGCCGACGGGACCCTTTACAGCGTCGGACATGGATCGCGGACACGACGCGCGATGCGACAGATGCTGGCCTCGGCCGCTCAGGGCTTGACCAACGGCGCCGTCACCGTTCGCTCGCACGAGTAAGCGCCATGCTCCCAAAGGTCTGCCGGGGGCCCCATCCACCACTCGTCCCCTATCGCGAGCGATTGATACTGACGCACTGCCTTCGGGCTAAGTGTCAACTATCTCCGCCTGCCAGCGTCGATGCGGTCGATCGGATACGATCCCGACCAACCGAATCAACGGGGGTGAACGGTGGCTCAGGAAGTCGAGTTTGGGAATGGCGGCGAAGCCAAGATCCGCAGCTTCTGGGTCGGCCTCGGGCTCGTGATCATTACGCTCGGGATCTACGGCTTTTGCTGGTATTACTTCGTTAACAACGAGCTCAAGGATGTCGGGCTTGCCAAGGACGATCAGAACCTCGGGCAGTCAAGCCCAGCGATGTCGGTGACCGCTTTGCTACTCGGTAGCTTCACGTTCTGGGTGGCCCCGCTGCTCTCGATCTTCAATTACGGCCAGCGCATCAAGCGCGCCCAGCGGTTGACCGGTGTTGAGAAGCAGGATCAGATCAACCCTACGATGGCGTTCCTTCTTTACTTTCCGGGCGTCATTCTAATCGTGCCGTTGTTTTTCCACTACTGGTACGTCACGAAGCACCAGAACATTGCCATGCGAGCCGCCGGTGACCTGCCATATAGCGGCGATATCGCTTTATCTGGCGCCGCCTGATAGCCGACGGCCTGCGCCTAGCCACCGCGCATGGCCGCCCCACTCGAAGATGACGGCAAACAGTGGCACCGGACCGACGACCGTTGAGACTCGATAGATCTCAATCAGTGACCAGCGATGACAGGAGGACGGCAAGACTATGACCGGGCCCAGCGCAGACTACCGTGAGCGCGTCGCTAAGCAGATGGACCGTATTGATAACGAGGCTGCACTGGATCAGCTACTCGATGAGCTCGAGGGTGCGGTTAGCGAGGACTCAGACGGCGGCAAACCTGACGAGGACCTCGCCGCCGTCGAAAGCTGGGCCTCGATCGCTTCCTACGCCGTCAGTCGGTTCTACACCCAAAAAAGCCTTCGCCGCGACTACGCCGGCTGGGGGAAGCGACAAGCAAAGCGCCTTCGGAGGATCGCCGACAAACTAGCCGACATTCTCCGCGGAATCGTTGGACAAGTCGGTGCGATCGGGTTCTCCGTCGGTATCGCTTTTCCGGGCGGAGTATCGATCGCGCTGAACTGGTAGCCGTGCGAACGTGAACATGTCGATCTAAGGAGCAGTTCGGCCATGACATTTGCCGTCTTTCGTGGTACGCGCGTGAGTTCGTGGCCTGGTCCGAGCGCCGGGACTGCCCGGTATGGAGGTAAGCAGCCCCGGCGCACCGGTGGAGGTCGACTCCCGCCCGGTATCACGGGGGCCGCACGACATCCAATCACCTCGCGAGCATCAAAACAACTTGACAGGACAGGGCGCCTCAGGGGATTGTGTCAATGCGACGGCGCCGTCGCATTCAAAAGCCGTCGCGCGCGTTTATTTCATGTAGGGTCCGACGCCGATGGGAAGCCTCCATGAGTTCGGCGTTCCCGCTTGGCGAAGCCGGCGGCGGGTTCGGAGGATCAAGGTCCAGGTGGTGCCGGACGCCAACCTGTGGCCGGTGCTCGCCAAGGACGTTACCGGCGATCTGTCGCCTTTCCTGTCCGGGAAGGGGGACGGTGGGGTCGACCTGCTTTGCGGGAACTGCGACCAGCTTCTCGCGGACCATGTTTACCCCGCTGACAAGCTCGCCGGGATTGTCCTTTGCTGTCCCGTGTGCGATGCCTACAGCCTCGCGTGATTCTGCACGCGTCACAACGTGAGGCCTGGCCGTCAAGCTCCAGGCTTCACACGGGTGTGGCGATGCGTTCTGCGCCGGCCTGAATAGGGCTGGCTGTGGCCCCACACCAAGCGGCTCGTCGCTCACCGGCCCCAACTATCCCCGCGGGTCGGTGGGCGCGAGCCCCGTCAGTTTCCGCGCTCGAGTCGGACCGAACTAATTGACTGCTACCGCGACACACGGGAAGTAACTGTCAAGTAGTCTGGCGCGGGGAGCCGCGGCGCGTCCAGGCTGTGGGGGTGCACGTCGCCGCGTCGCGGCTCCCCTGAGCCGTGACCGAACGGACTCTTCATGTAACGTCCGACCCGGTCCGCTATCTTTCGTGCCCAATTTCGTTTATCGGACTCCGCTCGGGGGCGGGCGGAGAGTCGGCGAGTAAGGACCAAATTCCTCCCTGCGAGGCTATGCCAGCACGACGGACCGAGCAGCGAGCGAGCCGCAGGAACCCCACCCGTGCTGCCGACGGGTCGGGCGTCCGCCGGCCTGGGAGCGTTAGCGGGTTCAGTAGCTCACGCTCGAGGATCTTGAGCACAATGCGCGCGTTGGCCTGCGAGGAAGAGTTTCACGCAGCGGCAGCCACAACGATCATCAAACGCGCCGGCGTCTCGAGCAAGACGTTCTACGAGAACTCGAGCTCGCCGAGTTGGTGTTTCTTGAGGCTCCCAAGGCCCCGCAGCTGCTCGGAGGCAGACGTGCGCGCATGCTTGAGATCCTGCGGCTCGTGCTTGACAGCGGCCGCTCAGCGGACCATGCGACGGCCACGCCGACCCGTATCGATGAGCTGCTAGTGGAGGGCGCGATCTCCGTGATCCGCGCCCGAGTCGCCTCCCGCAAGGAGGGGGCGCTGACCCAGCTGCTCGACGAACTCATGGACGTGATCACCTACTCCTACATCGGCCCACCGAGCAAGGTCATCGCTCCGCCGGCGATGCCTGCTCAGGCTACAGCGACGACGCCCGGACAAGGCAAGTCACGACGATCGCTCGACATGCGGAGGACGTATCGCACCTTGTGAGTCCTCACGGCACTCGACGAAATCCGCAGGGCCTCAAACCGAGAGATCGCCGCGGCCGCCGGGATCACCCACGACGGCCAGATCTCAAAGCTCGTACGCCGCCTAGCCGAACAAGAACTCATCGTGAATGCGGGGGTGCCGAAGAAAGGAGCACCCAAGCGGTGGCATCTGACAGACCACGGACGCACTTTGCAGCGCTGCGGCCAGCGCGACCTCAACCGCCGGAGCTCGCCCCCCGACTGAGGGAACCGTGCTACGTCTGCCGCGAGTCCTCGGTCCTCAGCAGCCACTTAGTGCTTACCGAATTTGGAGCGAGCCGGGAGCCGGCAATGCGCAGCGACCGACACTGCGCGGGAGTGGCTGCCAGTTCGTCCGCTGCAGCGGTAACGGCTCTGCCATTCCTCGCGGGGTACGGTGCGTGTCCGCATGAGCGATATCAGTCAGGAGCCGGGGGAGGTCGGAACCCATCGGATGCTTGGCGCGCTTCCCTTGGCACTGATCTTGGCGTCGGACCTTTGTCGCCGCTGGCATCCCGAGATGCCGCTCTATGTACATGGGGTGCTGGATGAGGGCGCGCACCTCTTGACTGCCGCACTGGTGCTGTCCGCTCTGCAGGGTCGGGGGGCGGACGCCTGGGGAGGGTCGATGCTCGTGAGCACGGTGGTGCTCGACGTTGATCACGTTCCGG